>JAGCJE010000056.1 GCA_017648225.1 Kiritimatiellia bacterium
AGCGACGGCCAGCCGAGACTGCCGCGAATGGAGCAAAGAGAAACTTTTTTCGGGACGATGCGCGCAAGCATGATATCATACTCGAATTCGTAAATCTCCTTGCCGATGCCGTAAAGGGGCGAATTCGTGTCGGGATCATACTTCTTCATCGCCATGTTCTGGGCTGCGGCGTCGCCCATCAGCGTCGCCAATGCAAGCACAACCTCTTTCTCTTCGATCGAGGAATCATCCGCGTTGTAGAAATAATTCTCAGGAATCGAATCCATAGGCTCGCCTTCACAACGGCGGCGCACATAAACGTCGACGAGACGCTTCTTTACCTGCGCACGGCGGTGGAGAACGCGATATTCGCTCAAACCTACCCCAAGAGCCTTGAAAACCTGAATGCGCGAGAGCATGTAGCTCGAATAGCCTTTACCCGCCCGCGAGAGAAGTTTCTCGACCATACTCTGCTCAAGGGGGGAGCGGTTCGTTTTGTAGACGATTTCGCGCGTCTGGCCTTTCCCGATCTCGGCCATCTCGTCCTCGACGCGAAGCTCGTAGACGTTGGCGTATTCGATAATCTCATCCTTGGACATCATGCGGCGGATATTCGAGAGGAGCACTTCGCTTCTGTCGTCGGCGCCTTCGTGGAATACGGGCCGCCCGTCAACAAACGTCGCTCCGGGAAGCGCCGTGCGGCGATCGTCGAACGCCGGCGTGGAACCCTCTCCAACGACAGAGTATATCTCGCCTGTTATGTACATATAAAGCGTTTCAACGAAAAGCTTACTGCCCTCTTCAGCATATTCGGGCTTATTGAGCAGCGAGGCGAATGTCGCAAGAATCTCCTCCGAGCGCTGTATTACACCGAGTTGGCCGATCTTGCCGAGAACGATCGACTCCATAAGCTTCTCGATTTCTGGAATGAGCTTCTCAAGCGCCACACCCCGGCGCAGACCGAAGAACTCGATCTCATGGTGGCCGCGGTGCTTGGGCATCCGCGTGAACGAGGTCTTATTTCCCTCATAAACGCCGACAAGTTCCCTTAATCCCTTTAAATATTCATCGCAGTCCGTTCGGGCTAAATCAGTAAACCTCTTGAACTCGGGATACGTCAAAAAATGGACGCCCTTCATCGAATGATAGTATGTAAGCTTCGTAGAGATTCGCTTTTTGGACGCCGCGAGAGCGACGTTGATCTCGTTGATCGTCCACGCAAGCGGCTTTACGCGCCACTCCTGCCCGAGCTGACGGTAATGCTCGATCGTCACGTCGTTGCGGTCGCCCATCACGATATCGCGCATTGAAAAACCGACCGCCCCCATAAGCCATTCGTCGGCCGCGAAAAGCACCTTCGCGGGAACTTCACGCTGAGAAATCTCAATCGTGTCCTTTACGACGTTGGCGCAGAGAATCGAATGCATCAAAACCTCGCTGCGACTCTGGGACGGGAGAATCGAGAGCTTCCAGAATCTGCCGTCGAGAAGCGGGAAGGCGGCGACGGAATGGTTACCCGTAGTCATCGTAAAAACGCGTCCTTTAGCCTTAGGCTTAAGAACGCGCTTCTCGACGATAAGAACACTCGGATGATCCGCAAGATGTGACGTTACCGACTTCTCGAAAATGTATGTATCGTGCCCCAGATCCCACGCCTCGAAAGTGCGCTCGCGCCCCATCGCGACGGTCTTCACCTTCGACGGTCGTTTCACGCCGCGCTCGCGGACCCTACGGACAAAATCTCTAACCGCGCCCATGCCCGCCTCCGCAAGTACAGCCCGGCCCGTGTCCGCACGATGAATTGGAACTTTCAGTCTCCCGCGCAATCAAATCTTCGGCGAGAGCGCCTATCGCGTCGAGGTTGGCGTCATCGGCCGCCGCAAGCAGATTCTCAAGAGCGGGCAGAACGTATTTCGTAAACTTCGTCTGACCGACGCTCGCCAGACGCCCATAAGCGCCGAGAGCCTGAGCGAGGCGCTGAACGGCCGCATAAGGAAGCTTCTCGGCGATATCGTCGCGGCCGCGCAGTTTCGCGTAATACGCCGCGAGAAGAGAGCGCTCCTTGTCGGTAAGCTTAACGTAAGGATCGTAAAGAAGCGACGCTAAGTCATAAATCGCGGGACCGAGTCGCATCCCCTGAAAATCGATAAAGGAAAGTTTATCTTCCTTCCAGAGAACATTCGTCGACTGAAAATCACGATGAACGAGCTCCTTCGGTTCGGAGGAAAGTACCGATTCGACCTTCTTGAATTCCGCCAGGACATCAGCAGACATTTCAACACCGAAACGGTTTTGAAGACAGTGCTCACTAAAGAGATCGCGCTCCCACTTCCAGAGCGATTCGTCGAATTCCGGTTCAAGCTCCAGCGCCGAAGCATCAAGCGCGTTGAACCGAGCAAGCGCCTCAATGACCTTCGTGTAATCGTCGAGAGTCATCTTGCGCTCTGAGCCGACACATTCGAGAACGAGAGTCTTTTTATCGGAAAGATCGGCGAGAA
>JAGCJE010000057.1 GCA_017648225.1 Kiritimatiellia bacterium
GCAATACAATCATTGGATACACCCGAAACCTTCAACGACGATTCAATCATCCGTAAAACCGTTGATTTACCAGAGCGACGAACACCCGTTATAACTTTAACAAGGTCTTCATCCTTCCATTTCAAAACATTTTCAAGAATTTCTTTGCGCTCTATCACATCGTTTTTCATATTGTGAATTATAGCACACAAACGACATCTATCGCAACTGTTTTATATTCGAGAATTAAAAATCACACAAAATCAGATTATTTTTAATTCTTGAATACAATCATCATCACCAATTATATTACTTTAACCCTTAAAATAAAAGCGCGGCGCTCTACACCTTATTAAAAATCGCCAACTTCAACTACGACATCACCAGAATCTATGACCTGATCGGCAGAACCCTCTTCACCCGTATTTTCCTTTGCAGCCGCGTTCGGGATATCGGGGAAAAAACGAGAGTGCCACCATCATCACTTTCAATTATACCACATTAACTCAAAAAAAGTCGTAGTAACTGATTATCACGCTCAAGGAGAATCCGGCGCGCCGGTTTTCCCTTTAAGAATTGTAATTATCTTCTTAACAATTTCCGGATTGGGCATCCGCGAGAGATAGCTCTTCTCTTTATCGGAAAACATGACGGCCAAGGTAAAGTTTTCCGCCAGGCATTCCTCCGCCGCGATAACATATTGCGTATTCCTGCCAACAACTTTCCAAAAATCAGGAACTTCGTCTACTGGGATTACACGATCAGGCTTGGCTATAGGAACCACACCTGCGGGCATGCGATATCTGAAGGGGTAACTCTCAGGCACCTCCTCGTCGTATGTAGCCACGATTGTCGCTTCCACCGGCTTTCCGTCGATAGTGAAGACGGCCTTACAATCATAGCGTTCTGCATCTGGGTTTGCAACTAGACGAGCGCGCACTTCCGAAGTAAAAGCCGGTTCGTCGCATAACGTAAAGCCGATGACGGAGTAGATTTTAGAGCGGAAATCCCTCGATTGACGCGAGAGAACATGAAAAAGCTCATGCGTAACAAGGAAGTCGAGCCTCATCGGCTGAGCGAACTCGACAAGATCGTCCTTGAGATATATTGTACTGCCGCGCGTGTAGCCTGCCGCGCCAAATTCCTCCTTCATAGTGGTCAGTACGACGGTTATGTCATTGGTAAGCGGATTAACAAACCCGAGTTTCTCCAACCGAGCCCCCACTCTCGTAAAGGAATTGGAGAGCTGCGTCTCAGTCCTAGGCGAAAACGCCCGCACCTGTCCGGCCGCAAACTTCTTGTAATATTTTACATCTGCACTCTTGCCCGGGAAACGCATTTCTAAATCAGATTTTGTAAGTCGCTTAATATGCGCATCATCTGAGGTTATCAGCGCACGACCTTCCTCGAGCGTAGCAGGATGGAAATTGAAAAATGCAGCCTGCGCTGATAACCATAATGCCACACAGGAAACGGCCCAAATAACTGTTTTTATTTTCATAGAAAATATTATACTCCAAATTAGATCATTTATTAAGCCCTTTTTGCTAAAGCCTCAAGTATTGAAACACCTTTAGCGGGGATTCTACCTAAATGACCATCGCAAACTAATGTTCGTCCATCGGCAATAGAATGCCTTTGACGACCCCCGCTCACAAACCGATCAGAGACCTTCAACAATAAATCTCAGGTTGTATTCTCCCTCACCCAGCATATCGTCGTCGTGGGGTCTAGCGCGCCAGCTGTTATCGCCGCCTACGCCCATCTGCGCCGCGTCGATATTGACGGTGATTTCGTCGCGCGCTTTCAAGTCGCGCTGATGCTTAGCCTTCTCGAGATCCTCCTGAGTATAAGGCCAGGCGTTGAAGCCGAACGGCGCGTTAAGAGCCGTAACCTTAATCTTCTTACCCTCTTTATTGGAGAACTCTACCCAACGGCACTGAGTGCGGTAGCCCTGTTCGCCGGGCTCGGTATAATTATCGGGATTAAGAGCATCAGCGGTAAAGACACCCGATGAAACGCCAACGACCATATTATGGTCAGAAAGCACTGAAAAGTTGGCGCGATCGCTGTAATTCTCCCACGGACCTTCGCCGTACCATTTCACCTTAATAAATTCCTTCGGAATCGTAAATGTAAGACCGACACGCGGAATGGGAGGAAGTTTAGCGTCGGCTTTGACATTCTTAACGTTAAGAGTCCAGTCGACGAGAATACGCCCATCCTCAAGGCGGGTTGCATCAAACTTAGACTCTACGCCCTCTGGCATCGTCTGAGTCTCGGTCGCCTTTTTCCAGATTGCGCAGACATTAGGCATATTCCAGCCGCGATCATTGTCGATCGGCGCACGCCAGAGGTTAATCTTAAAGGGATTTTTATCAAGTTTCTTTCCGCTACCGGTAATGGGGGCCCCGAGGCGAACAAAAGGCTTTACGAATTCATCGTGAGCGAAGAGACCTGCAGACGCAGAGCAAAACACAAATAAAATCGAATCGCCGTCTTTAACTTCCTCAAGCTTAATCTCCTTAACGGAATCAGGTTCAATCCCCTTAAGCTCGAACGCTCCCGAATCTACCACCTTTTCATCCTTTGAAACGGACCACCCGAGAATCACATTATCAAGATTCGTAAATCGGTAAGCGTTATAAATCGTAATGGTCTTAGTCGCCCAATCCCATGAATCAACCTTAACGGGCTGATAGGCGTGTCTCGCCTCCAACGCGCTCGGATGGAATGAACGATCTGCCGCGACAAGGCCGTTACAGCAGAAGTTGTCATCATTGGGCTTATCGCCGAAATCGCCGCCGTAAGCTAAAAACTTACCCTTCGCGTCAGTTTTCCAAAGAGCCTGATCGGCAAAGTCCCAGATAAAGCCGCCCTGCATAGAGGGATATTTTCTGACGAGCTTCCAGTAATCATGAATATCGCCGCAGGAGTTACCCATCGCGTGGGAATATTCACAAAGAACAAGCGGCTTCTTAGGATTGTTCTTTACATAATTTTCGCAATCCCAGGGGCGCATATACATCGGGCAGAACACATCGGTCCAAGGATTGTTCGCCGCCTGCTCATACTGTATCGGGCGCGTCGGATCAAGCGCACGAACAGCCTTGTACTGCGCGACAAAATTATCACCGAAGCCGGCCTCGTTGCCCATCGACCAAATCACAACCGAAGGATGATTCCTGAAGGTCTTAACCATATTGACGCCGCGCTCTACGTGGGTAGCGAGATAGGCGGGTTTCCTGGAATAGGAATCCTTACCGTAGCCGGCGCCGTGCGATTCAATATTGGCCTCGCATACGACATAAAGGCCCGCGCGGTCGCAAAGTTCGTACCAAGTCGGATCATCGGGATAATGGCACGTTCTTACGGCATTGATATGAAGCATCTTCATAATCGCAATATCACGCTTCATACCTCTGAGAGTTACCGTATAACCGCTCTCGGGCTGCATTTCATGACGATTAACGCCCATAAACAAAGCGCGCTTACCGTTAATGTAAATTATGGAATCCTTAATCTCAACTTTGCGGAAGCCGAAAGCCACTGCGCGATAGTCGCCGCAGGGATACTTAACGGTCTCGTAATACATATTTGGCGCTTCGCAGCTCCAAAGTTTAGGCTTATCGTAACTCTTTGTGAAAAGAATAGCGCCCTTCTCGTCACGAACTATGAGCTCACCCTTGGAATAATCGTCCGACAGCTTAATTTCAACTATGAGATCCTTGCTGGAAGCGTTATCTTCAGATACGAGCCACACGTCGCGGAAAATACCCGAAAGGCGCCAAAAATCCTGATCCTCGAGGAATGTTCCATCACAATGCTTGATAACTTCGACTTCAAGAAAATTCTCGCCGTCCCTGAGATATTTCGTAAGATCAAATTCCGCGGGAAGGCGACTGTCTTCAGAGTAGCCGACTTCTTTACCGTTAAGCCTGACATACATCGCGGAAGATACTCCGCCAAAGTGAATGACGGTGCGACGCGATTTCCAATCGGCTGGAACGGAGAACTTTAAAGAATATAAGCCGACGGGATTGCGATACTTATAGCTCGTATAACTCTTATCAGGCTCACCCATAGGATCGCCGTTACCGAGATTCTTAATGGGATAGCGGACATTTGTGTATAATGGAGGATCAAAATCTCCCTGAAGCTGCCAGCAGCCGGGAACAGCTATCGTACATTCTTTCTCCCAATCCTTAAGCTCGATATTGCTCTTCCACTTAAAGTCCCAAGTTCCGTTAAGCGACTTTATCCACTTTGACGCGGTGCGCGGCATATCGCCCTTGGCAATTTTAAGAGCTAATTCTTCGCTCTCGCAAGGAACAGCGATCGCGCGCGCCTCAAGGCGATTAATTGAATTTACCGCCGGCGTACGCCAAGGCGGAAGCTCGCACTTCTTAGCGTCATTTGCAACGGCGACGAAAGAACATACTGAAACAACCAAGAGAGAAACAACCTTAAATCGGCTTTTCATCATTTTCAACCCCCTTTTAAGTCGTTTAAAAATTATGCGGCTGTTACAAGCCAAGTCTGGCTAAAATACCGACAAGCTGTTTTTTAACTTCGGCCATCGAAAGATGATTCTTAAAGAACTCATAGGCCGCCTCGTTGTAGCTGTCGCGGTTGGCCCAATCGGCGCGGTATTCCTCGACCGCCTTCACGATCGCGGCGGCGTCGCCCGCAGGGACGAACTTGATCGCTTTACAGTCTTTCGCCTCTGGCGGATAACCGGTGCAATATTCGTTGATGACGGGACGGGCGCACCCCATCGCTTCGAAAATCTTATTGCCGATAACGCGCGAGGCTTTTTCGGTCGTACCGAAAACACCTAATACCACATCGGCCTTGTAAA
>JAGCJE010000004.1 GCA_017648225.1 Kiritimatiellia bacterium
AAGGATGCTCAAGGCCGACAAGTGGGATATCGTCACCGTTCAGCAGGGCAGCCACCAGAGCTGGCAGGAGAAGTCCTACGAGCCTCACGGCACAAAGCTTCTTGAGATGATCAAGAAGTGCGCTCCCCAGGCTAAGGTTTACGTCCAGCAGACGTGGTCTTATACGCCTTGGGACGGACGCCTCGGCAAATGGGGCATCGACCAGAATCAGATGTTCGAGAAGCTCGAGTCCGCTTACGGCAAGTTCGCCGGGAATCATGGTCTTGACGTCATTAAGATGGGTGAGGCCGTTCAGCGCTTCCGCAAGGAACTTCCCGTTAAGTATGTTAATGATGAAGGAAAAGACTCTAACGCGTACGACGTCGTCGGCGTCAATAAGTTCAAGACCCTCAAAGACGGTAAGATCTGGCTTGACGGCGACGCTTTCCATCTCAACAGAAAGGGCGAATATCTCCAGGCGCTCGTTTGGACGGCTAAGCTTTTCAATGTCGACGTAACTGAGTGCAAGTACGTTCCGCAGTATCTTAAAGACGCTCCCGATACCGTCAAGCTTATGCAGAAGATCGCCAACGAAGTTGCAAAGTAAGTTTTAGTCATGACACGTAAAGAATTCATTACCGGCGCGGCGGCTCTTTCGGCCGCCGGCGTTTTTGCAGATGCTCTTAATGTGAGAAAGGGCGATTCTCCCGAGCTCGCCGCTTCGAAGAAGTGGTTTAAAGAGGCCCAGTTCGGAATGATGGCCCATTGGGGTCTTTATTCGATATTGGCCGGCGAGTGGGGCGGCAAGCGCTGCGGCTCGTATTCCGAGTGGATACAGTGGGCGCGAAAGATTCCGAATAAGGAATATGCAAAACTCGCGACGGTTTTCAATCCGATTTTCTTCGATCCGAAGGATTGGATGAAGCGCGCTCGTGACGCGGGAATGAAGTATTTCGTCATGACGTCGAAGCACCACGACGGCTTTGCGATGTACCGCTCGAAAGTTTCGAAGTTTAATGTCGTCGATGCGACTCCTTTTAAGCGCGATATCGTTGAAGAACTCGCCGAAGCCTGCCGCGATGCGGGGCTTAAGTTCGGGCTTTACTATTCCCAGGACGTTGACTGGAGCGAGCCGAACGGCGGCGGACTTTTCCGCAAACATCACATGAAGTCCGAGCCGCGCGTCTGGGGCAACAACTGGGATTTCGGTTACATAAAGAAAGAGGACTACAATTTCGAGGAGTACCTTCAATCGAAGTCCATTCCTCAGGTCAAGGAGATTCTCACACAGTACGGCGACCTGTGCCTTATCTGGTTCGACGTTCCCATGACTTCAACCCTGGAGCAGTCGACGATGTTCCGCGATCTCGTAAGGAAGTATCAGCCGGGCTGTCTCATCAACGGCCGCATCGGCAACAAGATGGGCGATTACCATACGCCAACCGATAACGCGCTTGCCGAAAACACGAAGAAGGATGAACTTTACGAAATGGTCGGAACGATGAACAATTCGTGGGGTTATCATCCGACCGACACGGATTACAAACCGCTCGAAACGATTCTCGGCTTTAAAAACAAGTCGAAGGAGATAGGTTCGAACTATATGCTCAATATAGGCCCCGATCATCTCGGCCGCATACCCGCACCCGGAATAAAGATTCTCGACGGCCTGGCCGGAAAGACGGACGCCTGATTTGAGGGGGACAGTCCCCCTCCCCGTTAAGGCGTTAGATCGGCTAATGAGCTGGAGTTGCAGCTAAGGCGGCGAAAGAAGAGGATAAGCAATCATACCCGAAGGGCTGCGGCGTGATAGGCGCTGAAGCGCGCAGGTGCGCGGGATTTATGCGGTGGTGCGCGTAATTTGTGCGCAAGGGCGCGAGATTTACGCGGTGGTGCGCGTAGATTACGCGCAAGGGCGCGAGGTGCGGCGAAAGGGGTTGCTAGGGAAATTAAATGGCTCTGCTAGGGAAAAGTCGAGCCCTTACTAGGGAAAGTAAAAGTCCTTACTAGGGAAGGGTCGAGTCATAGGTGTGACTAGGTGTGAGTCATAGGTATGTCTCGGGGGGAGTCATACCTATGTCTCATTTTGGGTGATAGGTATGAGTGAAAAAGAATCAAAACTATGATGCTATGATTGGCTAAGTTTATACACGTCAGTTATATCGTTTTATAATTAAATCATCTGTTAAATTCTTAATTTAGCGAAGAGTGAGACCGAGAAGAGCCTCCATTAATCCACCGTAGTTCTTCATTTCGTGTAGAGCGCGATAGCGCTCGTTTTCGTGTCCCGTAGGGCTTTCGTGTCTGAGGTATCTGCCGCGTCAAAAGCGGCGATAAGCCGCGCGTCAGATACCTCAGCTTTAGTGGTCGCGCCGGAGGCGCAACATTCCTCCGCTACATTATCGCTGAAGGCAATGAATAAGGGGTCTCGCCAAGACTATGTTGTTTGGGAGGTAAAGTTGGGAAATGGGGATCGGGGAATGGTGTCAAAACTATAGCGTTTTTGCGATACTTTTGCCAATATTGTATCATTATGATATTCGATTTCATTACGATTTCATTACGATTGACAAATTAGTGGTATTTTTGGTACTATTTTGGCATGTCGCTTTTTGATGTTGCATATAGTATCTCAACAGAGAATCATGGAATTCTCACCGCTTTTGAGGCGAGAGAGAATGGTATTTCGTCCAAAGATATTGCAAGGTGGGTAAAAATTGGAAGATTTATTAAATTAGGTAATGGAGTTTATAAATCAACGCAATATCCATCTTCTGAAGAGGATCCTTATGCTATTGCTGTAGCTCAAGCTGGACGCGGCGCTTATCTTAGCGGCGAATCAGTTCTTGGTTTTCTGCGACTGATGCCAACAAATGTTGATTCCATATACATTAAAATCCCGCGTAGATTAAGAAGATGTCTCCCTGAAGGATATGTAGCTAGTGTTGATAAGCGTGAGTATAAGCCTGTAAACATAAATGGAGTATTATGCCAAAGGCCTGTTGACGCGATACGACAGTGTATAGGAATTCACATGAGAGAAAGACTACTCCAGGCTTCTGAAAATGCATACAAATTAGGGTACATGGATAAATCAGATTTAGACCATCTTTCAAAGGAACTTTCAAATGCCTGA
>JAGCJE010000058.1 GCA_017648225.1 Kiritimatiellia bacterium
CTTCGGCTGTTCCGAACTTGTTGGCGAGCACCACTTCGGGATAACCGCAATGGCCTTGGCGGAAGACGATGCGCCCGGGAGCGCCGTAACGGGTATTCAATTCATTGATTGTCATGCCTATTATTTTACCATAATCCTGCCGTTTATACTAACTGGAATATGACATGACATCTGCATGTCGGCGCCATCGGATAAATATGCTATAATTTAGGCAAGGAGGATAACATGAGAAAATCGAACGAATTGCGCAATATAAAAATCATTCGTAACTTTACAAAACATGCCGCCGGCAGCGTACTGATCAAATGGGGCGACACCTGGGTTCTCTGCACCGCCAGCGTCGAGGAGAAGGTCCCGCCTTTTTTGAGAGATTCCGGACGCGGCTGGATAACCGCCGAATATTCCATGCTCCCCTCCTCCACCGGCGGCGGGCGTAAGGATCGCGACATTAAAAAACTGAAAATGGACGCCCGCTCATCTGAAATCCAGCGCCTTATCGGACGCGCGCTCAGAGCGGCCGTCGACATGGAAAAACTCGGCGAACGTCAGATAACCGTCGACTGCGATGTTCTTCAGGCCGACGGCGGGACACGCTGCGCATCGATAACTGGCGGAATGATCGCGCTTGAAATCGCCGTTGAAAAGCTCATCAAATCGGGACTCTTGAATGAAAATCCGATCATCCATCGCGTAGCCGCTGTCTCCGTGGGCGTATGCGACGGAAAGCCCACGCTTGATCTCGACTATATTCACGATTCGACCGCAGAGGTCGATTTGAACGTCATTATGACCGACGACGGGCGCTTTGTTGAATTACAGGGGTGCGCGGAACACAAACCGTTTTCTGATAAACATCTTGAAGCTATGCTCAAGCTCGCTAAAAGCGGTCTTAAGAAAATATTCGCGCTAACAGCGAAAAACAACTGAAATCGACATTACAAGATGTAAAAAGAGAGGCTTGAAAAGCCTCTCTTTTTGTCATAGCCGTAAACAACGCATCGACACATTATTTGAACTGGGCTTTAATGTCAGCCAGAGGAACGGTGACGAAATTTATGGTCGAATAACCGGCCCCCTCGTAGACAAGGCCAATCTTGTCTTTACCTATAGGAGTGATGTCGGAATACGCGGCTCCCGCCTTTTCGATGCAGACGCCGTCCGTCCAGGTTTTGCCTTCATCGACGGATGCGCGCAGATAAAGATTGTTGCGGCCGCGAGACTTGCAGTTCGAGAAAAGAAGAACTCCCTTTCCGTAACGCATGATCTGGGCGTTGCATTGAGGATCGGTCAGATTACTGTCATAATACGAAGTCCACGTCATTCCGCGGTCTTTCGAAACGTGTATCTGGCGGCCGCCGCCGCCCCAGCGCGAATTGATCATCCAAGATCCGTCCTTCAACTCAACGACTTTACACTCATCGCCCTTCTTGACCGGCTTGCCGAAAGCCTTCCAGGTCTTGCCGTGATCGTCGGAGCCGAAAAGCGCATTCCCGTCGCCCACATGAACGATCGTGTGAAGAAGCGTGCCGTCCTTGGTCTGAATTCCGGAGCCTGACGAAAGGAAGATGAACCCGCCCTTATTGCGCGCCTTCCCGAAAGGCCATTCGGGAAACGCTATGTCAGCTGAAATATCACGGGGTTTAGACCATGTTTTACCGTTGTCGGAGGATTCCTGGACGTAAAAACGGTAAACGTTGTTGTCCCACGTCTTCGTATCCTCCCACTTCCAGACATTGTAGAAAAGAAAAATCTTCTTCGCCTTTTCATCAACGATGAAAGACGGATCGCTGCCGGACCATTTTTCCTTATCGTTCCACGTCCATGTCCAGGAATTTTCAGGCTTAGTCCACGTCTTTCCGCCGTCTGTCGACCGGCGAAGCGTAATGTTGATCGGCTGAAAAACATTGAGGTCGCCGGCGTTGTTCTTGCGGGCGTCACAGGCCACAACCAGATCGCCGTTGGGAGCCGTGCATAGTGCTGGAATGCGGAAGGACTTAATCCCGTTATCTCCGTTTCGCCACAATACAACCTTCTCGCTTACAGCGGCGGACACGGCAATTGCTGCGAACGCAAACGCGACGAACAGAATCTTTTTCATTTTACTTTCCCGTTTTGAGGCGCATTAACGCCAGGTTACAGATAAATATCGACCGCTTAAATCACTCGGCGGCCAGACCGCCGCCAAGCGCCTTATAGAGCGATATCAGATTGGAGGTAATCTTTCCGCGCGATTCGACGAGCGACTCTTCGAGAGTCAAGAGCGAGCGCTGGGCATCGATAACGGCGGTAAAATCCTTAAGACCCTTCTCGTTGAGATCCTTAGAAATCGAGACGGCGTCCTGAGCGGCCTTTACGGACGCTTTCAAAGCCTCGAAACGGTGGTACTCGCGCGTATAGTTGGAATACATGTCGCGAACTTCCTCATACGCCTTGAGGATTGTAAGCTCGTAATTAAGACAGGCTTCACGGGTACGCGACTCCTCGACCTTGACATCGGCATAAATTCTGCCGCCCTGAAAGATCGGCCAGCTTACCGACGGACCGAACGAGCCGTAAAGAGATCTGCGTTTGAACCAATCCTGGAACTCTCCGGTCTTAAGGCCGAGTTCGCCGTTAATGAAAAGTTTCGGGAACCACATCGATTTTGCGACGCCGATGCGGGCAGACTGGGCGGCAAGCCTGCGCTCGGCGGCACGGACGTCGGGACGCATACGGATGAGATCAAGTGGAGTTTCGGCCAGACGTCCTGCGGGAACGAGCCAGTCACGGTCGGGACACGATTTAAGAAGCTCATGACACGATCCGGGCATAGCGCCCGTCAGAATCGCGATCGCGTTCATGAGGCGCTCTTCCTGTTCGAGCAGCGGAGGAATAACCGCACGGGTCTGCTCGACGATATATTTCGACTGGCTGACGGCTAGCCCGTCGCCGATACCGGACTCGAAACGCGACTTGACGATATCATACGTCTCGCTCTGAAGTTTCAGGTTGGCGCGCGCGACGGCGATACGTTGCTGAATCGTTCTAAGTTCAATATACTGGCGACCGACCTCGGCTGTGAGCGAGACCCACGCGTCGTTGAGAGATAACCTCTCCGCTTGAAACTCGGCGAGAGCCGACTCGGTGGCGCGGCGGTTTCCGCCGAATATATCGATCTCCCAGGACGCGTCGAGACCGACCTTAAAAAGATCCTGGTAATTCGAAACCAACGCCTCGTCAGAACGTATCGCCTGGCCGTTAGGTGAAATCTGAGGCCTAAACGCCGCATATGAGCGGGAAACCTGCCAACGGCTTTGAGTCAGACGTTCAGACGCCATCTTGTAGGAAAGATTGTTCGAAACGGCCGTATCGACGAGGGAAGCGAGAATTTTATCGTCAAAGCGGGTCCACCACGACGAAAGCTCATTAGTCGAGATTATATAGCGCGAATCTTTTTCATCGGCCTTTATCATCCCGGCGTCGGGAAGCGGGAAGTCGGGAATATCGACCGCCGGCTTTTTGTAATCAGGTCCCACGGACGGCAGAGAAGAACAACCGGCAAGCAAAAGCGCTATGCAGAATACAGGATGCAGTTTCATAATCATTTTCTTTCCTTTAATTGACGACGACGGGCGGCGGATGCCGAAATGTACGAGAAG
>JAGCJE010000059.1 GCA_017648225.1 Kiritimatiellia bacterium
CGCAACAAAATATTCGACGCGTTCCGCGCGTCGGGCGAAGCGTACGGCTTCGAGCCGTACGACGCGTGCGTCGTCGAGAGCTATGAGCTTCTGGCGCGTAAGGCGGGCGAAGAGGTCGGCGAGCAGATTTATCATTTTCTCGACAAGTCCGATCGCCACCTCGCGCTTCGCGCCGAAATGACGCCGACTTTGGCGCGCATGGTCGCGCAGCGTCAGAAGGAACTGGCGTTCCCGCTCAAGTGGACGACGATCGCGCAGTGCTTCCGCTACGAGCGCATGACGAAGGGCCGCAAACGCGAGCACTACCAGTGGAATCTCGACATCATCGGCGAGGAGTCGACTCTCGCCGAGGCCGAGGTCATCGGGGCCGCGTGCGACGCTCTCAAGCGCATGGGGCTTACCTCTGACGATTTCAAGGTCCACGTCTCGTCGCGCAAGTTCCTGGGCGAGCTTTTGTCCAAAAGCGGTATTGCTCCCGAGAAGCACGCCCAGGTGTTTCTCGCTCTCGACAAGCGCGGCAAGATGCCCGATAGCGAAATCGCCGCGATGCTTCGCGACGGAGGGCTTTCGGACGCCGACGTCGAGGCGACGTTCAAGATAATGGATACGAAGTCGTACGACGAGTGCCCGGAACTCGTAGAGCTTTTCGCCATCGCGGGCGAGGCCGGTTTCGCCGATTGTCTCGTATTTGACATCGCGGTCATCCGAGGCCTCAGCTATTATACGGGTGTCGTGTTCGAGTGCTTCGACACGGCTGGCGAATTCCGCGCCATTTTCGGAGGAGGCCGCTACGACAATCTTCTGACGACGATCGGCGGCGAGCCTACTTCAGCCGTCGGTCTCGGCTTCGGCGACGTCGTCGTAAGTGAGCTTCTCAAAGCGCGTCTCGGCGATGGGGCCAGGGAGCGAAAGGGAGTCGCCGTCGGCTTCATGTTCCCGGGCGAGCGCGACGCGGCGGTAAGACTTGCCGCGATGCTTCGCGCTTCGGGCGAGAGAGTCGATCTCGCGCTTAAGCCTCAGAAGCCTAAAAAGTTCTTCTCGCGCGCCGATTCGATCGGGGCGGCGAAGGCTGTTTTCGTCGGTCCCGACGACGTCGAGAAGGGCGTCGCTAAAATCAAGAATCTCGAAACCCGCGAAGAAAGCGAAATATGCATCTGACACCCGAGGTGGCTTCGGTACTGTCGCGTTTCCAGCGTGTCCGTTCCGGACTTGTCGTCGGATACAGCGACGACACGATGGAGGTACTGAAGTCGCACCGCGACGGTGTCTGGATGGAGATTCCTCTTTCCGACGAGTTTCCGTTCGAGGACAGCCAGTTCGAAGTGATCGTGATGCACGGCTCCGGGGTCTGCCGCGAGCGCGTCCGCGAGGCGAACCGCATTCTCAAGCCGGAGGGCTGCCTCTTTTTCACGGTAAACGAACGTACTGGGAGCGATGACGGTTATACGGCACCCGAGCTTTACAAGATTGTCCGTGAAGGCTTTGACATTATCGAACTGAAGCGGCCTAAATGGTGGATGTTCGGTCGGGACGGCAAAACGATGACCGTGTGCGCCCGCAAGAAGGCGTGGCGCGAGCATAAAGGCTTCATCCGCGAAGGTTCTCTGCCGTTTACCCCTTTCAGGAGCAGAACATGATGAAAAAAGTATTGTTGCCGTTTTTGATTCTCTGTCTGGGACCGTTCGCCGCGGTCGCGGATTATGCGGAAGACTGTGAAGTTTTAGACGAGCTTTTTTCGGCGAGATTGTCTGCGGATCCCGTTCGGTACGCCCGTGCGGCCAAGGTCGCTTTCGGATTCGCGAAGGAGGGCCGCTCGTGGCACCGGTTTGTTCTTGCGGCTCTTTCGAGGGAAGAAGACTTTCCGGGTGAATACCGGCTCGACGAACCGACGAGAACGGATTTTCTCGACAGGAACCGCACCGCTGTCAAGGAGTATTGGAAGAACGACAAGGCGGATGCGGTCAGACGCTGGAGAGAGAAAAACGTAAATTACGTTCTTTGGCTCGAGAAGAATAATCTGAAAGATCTCGGTAAGGCCGCGCAGGATGAGAAATTGGGCGGCGACGGCAACGAGTACGCGATGGTGGAAACCGGTCTGAAACTCCTCATGGACGCAAAGGAGAAAAACATGTCGGGCCAGAACGCTAAGCGCAGACTGGACGCCGCGTTCGACTGTTTTTACCGCGCCGCGTATACGAGGGATTCCGAGGGGGACGAAGGATATAAAAGACTCAGGAACTCTTCGGGGCTTTATAATCTCGGAGTCTGTTATCAGAACGGTTACGGGTGTTCAAAGAATCCCGGGAAAGCCCGCGAGTGCTTTGAAAACGCGGCGAAGATGGGTCATCCGATGGCGTTGTGCGCCGTGGGAGAAATGTACCGCGACGGCTTTGCCGACGACGGAGCGGTAGCCGTCGAGAAGAATTTCCCGCTCGCCATGAGATATTTCGAGAAAAGCGCCGCGACGGGAAACGCGTACGGGCAGTACAGCTACGCGATGGCTTTGATTCAGTCGGGAACAAACGACGTGAAGGCCGTCGAACAGCTGGAGAAGTCGGCCCGCCAGAGAAATCACGCGGCTATGATCGAATACGCAAGATGTCTTTACGACTCCGTCGGCGCGGAGAGCTCGTATACCAACAGGCTCAGGGGCGCCGAACTGCAGGCGGCCCTGGAAAAAATTTCCAGAGAAAGCGCCGAGCGCGATCACAAGGCCGTCGCGTGGTGGTATCATTGCGCGGAGAATCTTAAAGACCCTGTCGCCATGCAGTATCTGGCGAAGTGCTTTATGGAAGGACGCGGCGTCGACAAAAACGAGATGGCGGCGGTTTCCTGGTATACGAGGGGCGCGGAGCTCGGGCATATACCTTCGATGCTGAGCCTGGCCCAATGTTATGATGAGGGGCTCGGCGGACTCGAGAAAAGCCATTACAACGCCAATTGGTGGAGAACCCGCGCCGATGCGGAACGCGGCGTGCGCAATGCGAAAATCTGGCTGAAATCCCATAAGCTCAGATGATGAAATCCCTGCTGCTTTCGGTCGCTCTCGCATGCGTGCCGTCGATTTTGACGGCATCGAAAAGCAGCGAGGCCATAATCAGGGTGTTGAACACGCGCAACGCCGCAAGTGAGGCGTCGTATCTGAAGGCGGTTGAAACCGTGGCGGCCGACGCCAGGGCGGGCAAGCCCATCCAGCGGTTTCTCATAGCGCTTATTTCGAAAGAGAAGACTCCGCCTCCCGCCGCACGGATATCCGAGGAGGAGCGTGAACGGTATTTCGCGTCCTCGAGAGACAGAATCTTTGAAATGGCGAGGGAAAAGAACAATTCCATGGCCTGGTATCTGATGTCGCTGGAAAAGAACGACATGGCGATACTGAAGCATGCGGCCGACCTCGGCAATGTGCAGGCGCTCAACACGTACGCGACGATAAAAATGTCCGAAGCGGTGGAACTGAAGGAAACTTTTCCCGAAAAGTCGAAAGCGGCGATGAAGGAGTGCTACGAGGCGTACAGGAGGGCTGCGGAATCGGGCGACGCTAACGCGCTCAACAGCCTTGGAATCTGCCGGCAGAACGGATACGGATGCGCAAAGGACGTGAAGTTGGCTTTCAGGCTGTTTTACAAGGCAGCGGAAAAACAGCATCCCGAGGCGGTTAACAATCTGGGACGATTCTATCTGGAAGGTCTCGGGGTCGAAAAGGATCCCGTGCGGGCGCTGAAGTGTTTCAGGATGAGTTCCTCGCTCGGCAACGCCTGGGGCACGGTAAATTACGCGACGGCGGTTTTGACGGGCCAGGGATGCAAGGCGAGCGGAACGCAGGCGGTCGAAATTCTTGAAAAGGCGGCCGCAAAGGGCAGCGCGGAGGCGATGGATTTCCTTTCGGAGTGCTACTCCAAGGGGCTCGGAACGATCAGGACGGATTCTTATAAAGCGATGCTGTGGCGTCTTCGCGCGCGGGCGGCCCGCGGCGATGAAAGCGCGCAGGAATGGTTGAAGGTCAACAAGGCGGAATTATGAAAATTCTAATGATAGGCGATGTAGTCGGATCTCCCGGCCGAAAGATTCTCAAGCGCGAACTGCCGCGTCTCAGGCGCGAACTGTCTCTCGGCGCCGTGATAGTGAACGCGGAAAACTGCGCGGCGGGTTCGGGCATAACGGCCGCGCTCGCGAAGGAGATTTTCGAGGCTGGGGCCGACGCGATAACTCTGGGCGATCACGCCTGGGGCCAGAAGGAGTTTCCCGGTCAGGCCGATTCGGTGGATTCGCTCGTCCGCCCCGTGAACATCCCGTCGGAATGTCCCGGCAAGGGCTGGCGCATCATCACGATGCCGACTTTCCGTTTCGCCGTCGTGAACGCGCTCGGCAGGGTTTTCATGAATCCCGTAGATTGCCCGTTCAAGGCGATCGACCGCGCTCTTTCCGAGATGCCTAAGGACATACCAGTTTTTGTCGATTTCCACGCCGAGGCGACGAGCGAAAAAATAACGCTGGGACATTATCTCGATGGTCGCGTCTGCGCGGTCGTCGGAACTCATACCCATGTTCAGACCTCGGACGCGATCGTTCTGCCGAAGGGTACGGCGTACATAACCGATCTCGGTATGACGGGGCCTTACGTGAGCTCAATCGGGCGCGATCTTAAACCGGTAACGAGAAAATTCATCACGGGGATGCCGGCAAGGTTCGATGTCGCGGAAGGTCCCTGCGTTCTGGAGGGCGCGGTTATAGAGTTCGATCCCGTAACGAAGAAGGCCTCGTCGATAGAGGCGCTGAGAGTCAGGGAGCCTTACGCGTGCGCATAATCTGGGATTGGAACGGCACCCTGCTCGACGATAATCAC
>JAGCJE010000060.1 GCA_017648225.1 Kiritimatiellia bacterium
GATACTCAAGCGGTCAACGAGGGCAGACTGTAAATCTGCTGGCTATGCCTTCCAAGGTTCGAATCCTTGCCCCACCACCATTTGAAAACCCTGCGAAAGCAGGGCTTTTTCTTTAAGAAAGGGTAGTGAAATGGAAATAGTTTGTCTTGACCTTGAAGGGGTTCTCGTCCCTGAAATCTGGATTGCGTTTGCCGAAGCGACCGGTATCCCCGAATTCCGCCGCACTACGCGCGATGAGCCCGATTACGACAAGCTTATGCACTACCGTATCGATCTTCTCGATAAGCATGGTTTTAAGCTTAATCAGATTCAGGACGTTATTTCGTCGATCCGTCCTCTTATCGGCGCTGAGGAGTTTCTCGACTGCCTTCGCGAGAAGACCCAGGTTCTCATTCTTTCCGATACTTTCGATCAGTTCTCGCGCCCGCTGATGAAAAAGCTCAACTGGCCTGCGATTTTCTGCAACTCGCTTGAGGTCGCCCCCGATGGCCGTATTACCGACTATAAGATGCGCTGCCCCCAGTCGAAGCTCACTACCGTCAGAGCGCTTCAGAGCTGCGGCTTCGAAACGATCGCCGCAGGCGACAGCTACAACGATCTTCAGATGATCCGCGCATCAAAGGCGGGCTTCCTGTTCCGTTCTACCGAACAGATCAAGAAGGATAATCCCGACATCCCGGCGTTTGAGACGTATGACGATTTCCTCGCCGCGATCTTGAAGAATATCGACTGACATGTTCGCCGGTGCACTTCTTGCCGTAACGATTGCGTTTCCGAAGCCGGGGATTCAATTGCCTTATGTCGAGAAATGCTATATGAGCGGTGCGGTCGGGCGCGGCATTACGAATATCGTCGTCCAGGGCAGAAACGTATCCGTCTATAAAACCGGCGGATGGGTTACGATGGTAGATCTTAACGAAGGCGACAATGAAATAGCGATAGTCGCGGGAAGCGAATCTACCAATTACATTGTAAAGGTTGCCCGGAAACCAAAAGCCTCCGCTGCGCCTCAAAAGAAAAAGGAATACAAAAAACTCCCGTACGCCGATGATTTTCCGCGCGCGCTCGTAGCGCCGGACGATCCAAAGGGCAGGATCGTCGTCGTCGATCCGGGGCACGGCGGCCCTAAAGATACGGGGGCGTTAAGTCCTCACGGTTTCGGCGAGAAAGACGCCAACCTCGCGCTGTCGCGCTCGGTGCGCGATCAGCTCGTCGGGCTCGGATACACGGTGATCATGACGCGTGATGGCGACAAGGCGCTCAAGCTCAATGATCGTCCGCGTGCAGCCTGCACCAACAAGAACGTCATAGCCTTCATTTCTATTCACCACAACGCGCCTAACTGCAACGTCGATCCGCGCAAGGTTCGCTACGCTTCCGTTCATGCGTGGAACGAAATAGGCGAATCGCTCGCGGGAAAAATAAGCGACAGGATGGGGCTTGCGCTTAAAGGGGATATTCCCAACAAAGGTGTCATGAAGGCGAATTTCGCCGTTACGCGAAATCCAGAAGTGGCCAGCTGTCTGATCGAGGCCGATTTCATAACTACGCCCGAAGGCGAAGAGGCGATATGGAATTCAAAGCGCAGAAAGCGCATCGCCAAAGCGATAGCCGAAGGGCTTGATGATTGGTACAAGGGGGAGTGGTCGGACTGGCGGGGATCGAACCCGCGACCCCAACATTAAAAGTGTCGTGCTCTACCAACTGAGCTACAGTCCGAGGTCATTGAGCGGATATTATATCAAATTTAAGGAGCAGAAATCAAGATGACAATTGCGGTCGGTTTAAGCGGCGGTGTCGACTCGTCCGTTTCGGCGTTGATGCTTAAGAATGAAGGTCATAATGTCGTCGGCATTACGATGAAATTATGGCGCGGGAAATACAGGGGCGGTGAAAAAGAGGCCTGTTTCGGCGCGCATGAAGCCGAGCATATTGCCGCAGCCGAAGCGTTTGCTAAATCTATCGGCATAGAGTACCGCGTTTTCGACTGTTCCGAAGAATACGACAAAACCATAATCTCGTATTTCCGTGATACGTATCTTGCGGGGAGAACGCCGAATCCGTGTGTTTACTGTAATGCAATCATGAAGTTCGGTCTTTTGCCGCGCCTGGCGGTCGAGGGAGGCTTGAAGTTCGACAAGTTCGCGACGGGCCATTACGCGCGAGTAGTCGAGGAGGATGGGCGGTTTAAACTTTTAAGGGCCATGGACGAGGCGAAGGATCAGAGCTATTTTCTTTACCGCCTTAGTCAGGAGCAGCTTAAGCGCCATATATTCCCGCTCGGCACGTTGACGAAAGCCGAGGCGCGCAATATCGCCCGCGAGTACAATCTCACCGCCGCGGAAAGACCCGACTCTCAGGATTTCTATTCGGGCGACACGGCTGAACTTATCGGCGAGGGCGATAGGGTCGGCGAAATCGTCGATCTTGACGGCAAGAGACTCGGAAAGCATGCCGGATTTTGGAAATACACGATAGGCCAGCGTAAAGGTTTAGGTATCGGCGGCGCGGGCGAGCCGTATTACGTTGTCGATCTCGATGCGGCGCGAAACCGCGTTGTAGTGGGGCGCGTGAACGACGCCGTCAAGTCTTCGCTCAGGTTGACCGATATCAATTGGGTGTCGATTGCGCCGACAAAGGCGGAAATTCCGTGCCGCGTTAAAGTCCGCAGCGCGAGCCGGCTTGTCGATGCCGTCTATCGCGACGGCGAATGCTTTTTCGAGAAGGGTGTTTTCGGTGTCGCGCCCGGTCAGAGCGCCGTCGTTTACGCGGCGGATTCCGAAGAGCTTCTTCTCGGCGGCATTATCGAATAGTCGGAATCGGTTTTCGACTGATATTTTTGGTATAATAATAGAATTATGATACAGAATTTCAGGTATAGACTGTGCGAATTGTTCGGGATACCGCTTTATCTCGATTTTTCGCTTATATTTCTCCTCCTCTTTTTCGTTTTCAGTGGTGGGGGGCTTCATGAAGGTATTGTATGCGCGGCGCTGCTTCTCTTTTCGATAGCCGCTCATGAGTTAGGCCATGCTCTGACGGCGCGGGCATTCGGTTACCCGACGCGCGATATAACGCTTTCGCTTTTGGGCGGTTGCGCTTCTCTCGTCGCGTTGCCTCGAAAGGCGTGGCAGGAGTTTTTAACGGCGTTTGCGGGGCCCGCGGTCAGTTTCATTCTGGCGGCTTTAGGGGCGCTTTGCATTTCGTTCGTTGCCGTAGAGGGCGGGTTTTTAGAGGCCTTGGGGTACGTGATTTCTGAAGCGCTTGAGTCGTTTCGCATCAATGTCGATTTGCGAGGTGATTTGTACTTCAAACATGAAGATATGGTTCTTGTCCATACTCTTTTTTATCTCTCCGTCATGAATATGATGCTCGGCATCTTCAACCTTCTGCCGGGCTTTCCGATGGACGGCGGGCGTATTTTCAGGAGTGCTCTGACGCCTTTTACCGGCCGTGTTAAAGCTACGTATTACGCTATGATCGTCGGACGCGGCTTTGCGATTCTGCTTGGTTTGGCCGGTATCTGGAGAGTGATGAACGGCTTGAGCTGGGGCTTGGTTACGATTCTTATTGCATGGATGATCTGGAAAGAAGGTTACCGCGAATATCTCATGGCGCGAATGGAGTCGATGTGGGGATTCGACGATTACCGGGCTAAGGCGTCTCCTCCCCCGTACGGCGGGAGGGGCGGCGAGAGCGATGTCGGCCGTGATTGATTTGTAAAATAAAGGGTGAGAAATGGATATGATTAAAACTCTCGGTTCTGCGGGGATTATCCCCGTCATCGTAATAGAAGATATTTCGAAAGCCGTTCCTTTGGCGCGCGCGCTTGTCAAGGGCGGGCTTCCCGTTCTTGAGGTTACCTTTCGCACTGCATGCGCAGCGGATGCGATTCGTAAGATAAAGGCCGAGGTAGAGGGCGCTACTCTTATAGCGGGAACGGTTCTTACGATCGACCAGCTTAAATCCGCCCGCGAAGCAGGCGCCGAAGCGTGTGTTGCGCCCGGATTCGATCCGATGATAGTAAATGCCGCTAAAGAAATCGGAATGCCGTTCTGTCCCGGAGTTGCGACAGCGAGTGAGTTGAGCCAGGCTCTTTCTCTCGGATGCAGAATGGTAAAGTTTTTCCCCGCAGAGTCGGCTGGCGGCATAAAGTACATAAAGGATCTTCTAGGCGCGTTCCGCTTTACGGGTGTAAAGTTTATGCCTACCGGCGGCGTTAATCTATCGAACGTGGCCGATTATCTCGCCGTTCCCGAAATCATCTGCTGCGGAGGGACGTGGATCGCGCCAAAGGCGGCGGTCGAGGCCGGGGACTGGGCTAAGATTGAGACATTGGCTTCTGAAGCGTCGGCGCTCTGCCGTTCAATAAAAGGCTGATGAGATTATTTTAACATGATGATAAAACCATAAACAGCTAAATAATTTTAAGGAAGGAAAATATCAGATGAAAAAAATATTGATGATTGCGGTTCTTGCGACGGCGGGCGCGCTTTTCGCGCGTGAGCCGAAAACCTACATCTGGCCCGAGGGTAAAATGCCTTACTCTGACCAAACTCATCTTAGAGCTGTTATGACGGATGTGTCTTCGAAGAAAGGCTTTAACGTCGACGAATGGCGCAAGCCCTATATTGAATGGTGCGATGCTCCTAAGGCGGAGAATAAAACCGATGTCTGCATGATTCTCATTTCCGGAGGAGCCTATTCATGTTGCTGCGATGTTGGTTTAATCAAGAATTGGGAAGAGCTTCTTACTAAGCGCGGTATAACGTGCGTCAATTTCGTCTACCGTACGCCGCGTCCGAAAGGTCTACCGATCTGGCAGTGTGCGTGGGCCGACGGTCAGCGTGCGGTGAGAATGGTTCGAGCCGAGGCGGCGAAGCGCGGCTTCAGCCCCGATAAGATCGGCGTCATGTCGATGTCGGCGGGTTCTCATCTCGCGACCTTGCTCGCTACGAGTTCGATGACGCCCGCGTACGAGCCTGTCGATGATCTCGATAAAAAGCCCTGCAACATTAATTTCGCATGTCCCTTCGCGATCGCTTACGCGATGACCGACGGTGTCGGATGCCCTAATACCCGCGACGGCGACGCCGTTGACGTAAAGCTCGACGCCGTATTCAAGTTTGACGCCCAGACTTGCCCTATGTGCATGATGCACGGCGGCGACGACGGTTATTCGCCCGCCGCGTCGACCTTCGTCTACCGCGAACTGCGCAAGCGTAAAATTCCCGCCGAACTCCATCTTTATCCCGACAAGGGTCATGGCGCGTTCGGGTTTGACCGTGCCGTCGAGTTCATGACTCAGATGGAGATTTTAGGCCCGCTCGGAAAGGAGGAGAAACTTATGGATCGCTACGCGAGCGACGAGGCGCGCGGCGAGCATATAAAGGCGGCGATCTGGCCCGAGGGTAAGATGCCCGATCGTCAGGAAAAGCAGTGTGAGCCTTATCTCGAGTGGCATCTGCCGAAAACGCTCAAGACGAAGGCGATTCAGGTTATCTGGTCCGGCGGCGGTTATTACGACAATGTCCCGGACGGGTTTGAGGTCGCTCCCTTCAGGCGTTATCTCAATGAAAGGGGAATGGCCGTCGTAACCGTAAAGTACCGCGTTCCGCGCCCCGCAGCTCCGCTCGCGAAGCATACGACCGCGTGGCAGGATATCCAGCGCGCAATCAGGATCGTCAGGAGCGAGGCCGCTTCGCGCGGGCTCGATCCTAATCGTATCGGCATCATGGGCTCTTCCGCCGGCGGCCACTTAACGCTCATGGGCGCGACCAGCTCCAAGCGCCGCGCTTATTGGCCGATCGATAAAATCGATAAGCTCCCTTGCAATGTACAGTGGGCAGTTGCGATCTACCCCGCATATTCGCTTACCGACGGCGTTAACCGCGTCAATGCCAACGGCGGAAATCTTGATTCCGACAGGCTCGTTCCCGAGTTCTCCTTCGATCTTGCGACACCCCCGATTATCTTCCTCCACGGCGACGCCGACGGTTGGGCTTCGATGAATTCGGTGAAGGCCTGGGAACAGCTCAGACGCATGGGTATCCAGGGCGAACTCCATACGCTCGCCAAAAGAGGCCATTGCTTCCAGTCTCGCGCCGTTCCGGGTACGGGCAGCTACACCTGGATGGACCGCATCTGGGAGTTCATGACAGCCAAGGGCTTTAACAAGTAATTTAAAGTCAGAAGATTTCGGATCGTTATAAATTTATAAGTGGAGTTGAAGAATGTCTAAAGAAATGATTGATGCGGCGCTTTTAAAAGCGAGCGACACAAAAGCGTGTGTGATTTCGAACGGTGCTCTTGAGCGTGTTCCTGGGTTGTTTCTTGAACATTTCGAAAACGCCGCTTCCGCGATAATCATCTGCGACCCGCGTACGCTCGCCGCAGCGGGTGAGCGGGTCGAGGAACTTCTTAAAAATTCCGGCGTTGATGTTTCGCGCTATGTACTCGAGCCAGACGGAAAGACATTCCACGCAGATTACTTTTATGTCGATCAGGTTCGCGAGGCGATCGCTTCTGCCGCCAAGGCGGGGGTTATGCCCGTTCCCGTCTCCGTCGGCAGCGGCGTTATAAACGATCTTACCAAACGCGCCTCGGGCGAGTTGAATATTGCGTATATGTCGGTTGCGACCGCGGCGAGCGTAGACGGGTATTCGAGTTTCGGCGCGGCTCTCAGAAGCCCAGAAGGCGCCAAGCAGACATACGCCTGCCCGGCGCCGCGCGTGATTGTTGCGGATCTTGACGTGATGCGTACGGCTCCCGAGTGGATGGCGGCGAGCGGATTTGCCGATTTGATGGCGAAGGTGCCTGCCGGCGCCGATTGGATTCTGGCGTACGAACTTGGGGCGAGCGTCTGGCACGACAGCGCCTGGCATACGGTTCAGGACGGACTAAAGGACGCGATAGGAGATCCTGAAGGCGTCGTCGCCAAAAAGACCGAGCCGCTTACCCGTTTTGTCGAGGGTCTTATGCTCGGCGGATTTGCGATGCAGGATATGCAGAGCTCGCGTCCGGCGTCGGGCGCGGAGCATCTCTTCAGTCATCTGCTCGAGATGCGCGATCATATTTATAACGGCGAGATCGTTCCTCACGGTATTCAGGTCGGTGTGTTCACGCTCTTCATGTGCCGCGTCTACGAGCAGATATTGGCTTTTGACTATTCGAAGCTTGATGTCGACAAGTGCATGGAAAACTGGCAGACGCTAGAAGAGGCCGAGAAATCCGGAGCGGAGGCTTTCGCTTCAACGAAATTTCCGTCGCTGGGCGTGACGTCGGTCCGCGCGAAGTTTGCCGATCGCGAGACGACGCGTGCGCGGCTTGAGAATTTCAAGTTGCGCTGGAGCGAGATCCGCTCCCGCCTCGCCGAACAGCTTCTGCCGGCGGATGAAATAAAAAGGCGTCTCGAGGTCGTCGGCGCGCCGACCTCTCCCGAGGCGATCGGTTCGACGGTAGAGGCGACGCTTGCGGATGTCCGCAAGACGATTTTCATGCGCGACAGGTACATGTCGCTCGATTTCCTCGCGCTCACGGGCCAGCTCGACGAATTCGCTGAGCGAGCCCTCGCCTGATATTTTGAATATTCAAAGAAAATACCCCCTTGCGCGTTAAGTGAGCAATATGATATAATATTCCTTCATTCGACCACTCCAAAGAGTAAAGTAACAACCATGAAAGTACGTAGTTCCGTTCGTCGCATTTGCGAGAACTGCCGCATCATCCGCCGCAAAGGCGTGGTGCGCGTGATCTGTACCAACCCGCGCCACAAACAGCGTCAGGGTTAATAAAGATAAAGAGGTAAAACAAATATGCCTAGAATGATGGGTGTGGATATCCCGGGCAAGAAGCAGATCCGCTTCGCCCTCAGATACATCCACGGTATCGGGCCAAAACGCGCTGATGACGTTTTGGCGGCTTGCAATGTCGATCCGGTCAAGAAGGCCGACGACGTCACTCAGGATGAGATTCACGCGCTCACGACGTACATTCAGGATCACTTCCGTGTTGAAGGCGACCTGAGGCGCGAAGTTTCCCAGAACATCCGCCGTCTGATCCAGATCGGTTCGTATCGCGGTCTCAGGCACAAGAGGGGTCTCCCCGTGCGTGGCCAGCGTACCAAGACTAATGCTCGTACCCGCAAGGGCGGCAAGCGCGTTTCGATCGCTATGCCCAAGCAGGCCGGTCGCTAAGGGGGTAATTTAAAATGTCAGAAGAAATCAAGAATGATGTCGCCGCCGGCGCCGCCGAGGTTCTCAACGGACCTGCCGCCGAGGGCGAGGCTGTCGCGAAAAAGCGTTCGGGTAAGTCCATTCCCGCCGGTATCGCGTTCATCCGCAGCACTTTCAACAACACCCAGGTTTCGATCGCCGACGCTCGCGGCGGCGTGATTTCCTGGAGCTCCGCCGGCAAGGCCGGTTTCAAGGGTTCGCGCAAGTCGACGGCGTTCGCCGCCACGATGGTTGCCCAGGACGCCGCCCGTACGGCCGTCGCCAAGGGCATGCACGAGTGCGAAGTGAGAATGCAGGGCGCAGGCGCCGGCCGCGAGAGCGCGGTTCGTGCGATCCAGGCCGCCGGCATCCGCGTCACCATGATTACCGATTGCACGCCCGTTCCTCACAACGGCTGCCGTCCCCGCAAGCGCAGGAGGGTTTAATCTATGTCACGTTATACAGGTTCCAAGTCTAAGGTTTCCCGTCGTTTCGGCGAGCCGATTTTCGGCCGCGAGAAGGAAATCAAGCGCCCCAATCCTCCGGGACAGCACGGCGCGAAGCGTAAGCGCAAAATCTCCGAGTACGGTCAGCAGCTTCTCGAGAAGCAGAAGGCTAAGTACATCTACGGTATGCGCGAGGGTCAGTTCCGTATCTTCTTCGAGCGCGCTATGGCCAAGAAGGGTAAGACGGGCGACCTCCTCCTTCAGATGTGCGAATCGCGTCTTGACAATGTCGTCTACCGCCTCGGTATCGC
>JAGCJE010000061.1 GCA_017648225.1 Kiritimatiellia bacterium
ACGATGGACTTCATGGTTCAGGAGCAGGAGCGCGGCATTACGATTCAGTCCGCCGCTACGTGCGTTTCGTGGGGCAACTACCGCCTCTCGCTCATCGATACTCCCGGACACGTTGACTTTACGGCCGAAGTAGAGCGCTCTTTGCGCGTTCTCGACGGCGCGGTCGCTCTTTACTGCGCGGTCGGCGGCGTTCAGCCCCAGTCCGAGCAGGTTTGGCGTCAGTCCGAGAAGTATAAAGTACCTAAGATCGCGTTCGTCAACAAGATGGACCGCGTCGGCGCCAACTTCTACAGCGTTATGGAGCAGATGCGCGCTCAGCTCAAGGCTAACCCCGTTCCGATGGTTATCCCGATCGGCGCGGCCGAGTCTTTCGAGGGTGTTATCGACCTTATCAAGATGAAGGCTCTCTACTTCGATATGAAGAGCCTCGGTAAGACCGTTATCGAGAAGGACATCCCCGAAGAGTACGCCGAGAAGGCCGCCGAATGGCGCCAGAAGATGGTCGAGTCCGCCGCCGAGCAGGACGACGCTCTCATGGAGAAGTTCTTCGCAGGTGAGGATCTCACGATCGACGAGATTAAGAAGGCTATCCGCAAGGGCTGCCTCGCCCGTACGATTACTCCTGCTTTCTGCGGCAGTGCGTTCAAGGATAAGGGCGTTCAGCCTCTCCTCGACGCCGTCTGCGATTACCTTCCTTCTCCTCTCGACACGGGTGCGGCCGTCTCTCAGGACAATCCCGAGGAGAAGCGCGAGGTTTCCGACGACGAGCCTTTCTGCGGTCTCGCGTTCAAGATCATGTCCGATAAGAACATGGGTAAGATTACGTTCGTCCGCGTTTACTCGGGTACGATGAAGCTCGGCGCCGAACTCTTCGACTCCACGATCGGTCAGGAGCAGCGCATTTCCCGTCTCTTCCGCATGCACGCTAATAAGCAGGAGCCTCTCGAAGAGGCCCGCGCCGGAGATATCGTCGCGTGTGTCGGTCTTACCCAGACCCGTACGGGCGATACGCTTTGCGATCCCGAAAAGCCTATCGTTCTCGAGTCGATCGACTTCCCCGCTCCCGTTATCTCGGTTGCCGTTAAGCCGAAGAGCCGTGGTGATAACGAGAAGCTCGGCGTCGCTCTCCACGCTCTGGCGATGGAAGACCCGACCTTCGTCGTTACTTTCGACCAGGAAACTTCCGAGACGATCATCGCCGGTATGGGCGAGCTCTACCTCGAAGTTATCGTCGACCGTCTGAAACGCGAATTCAACGTCGACTGCGACGTAGGCGCTCCTCAGGTCGCTTACCGCGAGACGATCGAGATGAACGTCGACAACGAGTACAAGCACGTTAAGCAGTCCGGTGGTCGCGGTCAGTACGCTCACGTCTGCCTTAAGCTCGAACCCCAGGAACCCGGTAAGGGCTTTGAGTTCGTCAACGAGGTTAAGGGCGGCGTAATTCCTACCGAGTACATCCCCGCCGTCGAGAAGGGCGTCAAGAAGGCTCTCGAGGCCGGTCCTCTCGCGGGCTTCCCCGTCGTCGATGTCAAGGCTACCGTTTACTTCGGTTCCTATCACGAAGTCGACTCCAACGAATTCGCGTTCGTCGAGTGCGCCCGCCAGTGCTTCAAGCAGGCCTTCCTTAAGGCTAAGCCGAAACTCCTCGAGCCTATGATGGACGTCGAAGTCGTAGTTCCCGAGCAGTACATGGGCGCTGCGAACGGCTCGATCAACCAGCGTCGCGGCCGCATCGAGGGCATGGAAGACCGTGCCGGTGTCAAGCTCCTCAAGGCTACCGTCCCGCTCGGCGAAATGTTCGGTTACTCGAACGCGATCCGTACGGTTACCCAGGGCCGTGGTTCGTTCACGATGATCTTCAAGCAGTACGAAGCGGTTCCCGCTTCCATCGCCAAGGCGGTCGTCGAGAAGC
>JAGCJE010000005.1 GCA_017648225.1 Kiritimatiellia bacterium
GCTTCTTAGAATTCTTTGAAGTCGACTACGGATAGCCCCTCATAAATGTAAAACCACAAAATCCACTTCGTAAAATACACTTCACCCTTTATTTATCAGGGTGAAATGCGCTTTCGTGTTCAAAAAATGGGTAAACTCCAGACCCATAGTCTGTAACATCCCCACCTTATATTATGTCATCATTTATGATATAATATCCGCCAAAATGAAAGTTGTTTTCATGGGATCTTCCGACGCTTCAGCGGTTTGTCTGCGCGCGATAATGCGCGAGAAAGAGCTTGAGGTGGTCGGCGTGGTAACCCAGCCAGACCGTCCGGCTGGGCGCGGCAAGGCTTTAACACCCTGCCCCTGCAAAGCTTTTGCCGTTGAAAACGGAATTTCCGAAATCATTACGCCCGAAGACGTAAACTCCGACGAGGCCATGGATAAAATCCGTTCATGGAAGCCGGACGTGATAGCCGTCGTCGCTTTCGGACAGTTCTTGAAAGCTCCCCTTCTCAATCTTCCCATCGGCGGCTGCATCAACTGCCATTTCTCGCTTCTTCCTAAATACCGCGGCGCGTCTCCCGTAGTCTCGGCGCTCGCGGCCGGCGAAAAACTTACGGGCGTCACGGCGATGCGCATGGGCCTCGGGATGGACGACGGCCCTATTCTCCTGCAGAGTTATGAGCCGATCTATTCAGACGTCACCGGCGGAGAGCTGATGGACTCGCTTGCGATTACCGGTGGCGTCACGTTGGCAAAAACCCTAAAGCTCATCAACAGAAATGCTCTCCCGCCCGAAGTGAAGCAGGATTCCTCCGAGGCGACATTCGCCAAAAAGCTTAAAAAGACAGACGGACTTATCAAGTGGGACGATCCGGTAATCTTCGTCGAACGGAAAATCCGCGCATATATGCCCTGGCCCGGAACTTACACGTTCCTGCCTCAAAGGCTGCGCAAAAAAGGTTCTACGGGCCGCGTTTCGATTTTAAAAGCAGCAATCGTCAAAATGATTGATCCGGCATGGCGCGATGCGGCGCCCGGCACCGTTCTAAAATGCATAAAAACACCTTTGAAAGACGGACCTCTCGCCACTGCGCTGCCGCCTAAGGCAACCGGGCCGATCGTAAAATGCCTCGACACCGCTTTAATCCTCCTTGAACTCAAGCCTGAGGGAAGCTCGAAAATGGACGGCGGCGCTTTTCTCGCGGGCCGCCCTCTCATCGAAGGCGAAGATTCGTTTTTAAGCGAATAATCTGCGGCGTTTAAACGAATTTAACCCGCCACGGCCCCTTCTCGCGCCAGCATTCGCGTACGGCGTCGACGGTCGGATCGACGTAAAGCGGCGTCGACTGATGGCGAAACCACGTATCCTGACGTTTCGCCAGCTGACATGTGCGGATGAAGATCTTATCACGATCGTCTCCCTCGCGGTAGCCGATGGCGAGAGAAGCGGTTTTCGACCAGACGGGATAGCGCTCGTGAAGAGATCGCTTTTCGTCTTCCAGCCCGGCCATAAACATATCGTCAAGCCTGTCTGCGATGCGCTTTCGCACAACGGCTCGGTCTATCCTGATTACGGGATATTCAGGCGGCGGATTTTTCCATTCTCCGTCCAATCCTCGCAAAAGCGCTGAAAAATAAAGTCCCGTACCGCCGACGATAATGACGGGAACGTCTTCCGGGACCGTTCTGATCCACTTCGCCGCGGCTCTGAGCCACGCGCCGGAGGAAAACTCTTCGGCCGGAGTCACAACATCCACGCCGCCCATTCCAAACTCTTCGATCTCGGCCTGCGGCGGCTTCGCCGTACCGATATCCATGCCTTTATAGACGAGCATCGAATCGGCGCTTAAAATTCTCGCGCCCATTTCACGCGCCAGAGATGCGGCGATCGCACTTTTACCGCTGGCGGTAGGACCAGCCAGAATATATGCGTCGCGCTCTATCATTCAGCCTTTTTCTCGGGCCTGGGGGCCTTGAAAGAAAGGAAAATCAAAAGAAACGCAGAGCATGTTATTAAAATATCCGCAACATTGAAGCAGGGGAAATGATACGCCTCGCCCCAATGAAAATCGAGAAAATCTACAACATACCCGCGCCAGAGACGGTCAATCAGATTACCGACGATTCCCGCATAAAGAAACGTCTCGGCGACAACGCTGGTCTTTACGCACCACGAAGGCCCTTCCAGAATAAAGAAGTCCTTGCGACGCCAGGCCAGAAGCGCCATCACTAAAATCGCGAAGACCGCAAGCGGCCATACCTGACCTTGAAACATTCCCCAAGCGCATCCCCGGTTCTCGACATACGTCAAATTGAAGAAGCCGGGGATCACCGAGAAAGTCTCGACGCCGCTCTTCCAAAGATAATGAATCGCCATCTCTTTGGTCAAGGCGTCAATGATCAGCAGATGCAGCGCCGCGACAATCAGCTTGAAAGCGTACATCGTTAACCGCGCTGACGCTCCATTTCACTCTGACATTCCATGCACGTCAGAACGAACGGCTGATTGAGAAGTCTAGGCTTGCGGATCAACTGACCGCAAACGGTGCAGACGCCGTACGTTCCGTCTTCGATACGGTGAAGAGCCTCCTCGATCTGCTGAATCGTGCGGTTAATATTGCCCATCTGACCGAGAGCCTGCAGTCTCAAGGTCTGATTGGTGCCGTCGCCGCCGTCCGCCTCGTGATCGCCGGACTCGTTGAATCCGGTCGCCTTCATCGCATCCGCGCCTTTAAGAGCCGTTTCACGGGCTTCAAGAAGACGCTTGCGGAAATCCTTGAGATCGGCCGCGGGAAACTTAACGGTATTCTTACCTTGAGCGCGGGTCGTAGGTCTGCGGGAAAGACGGATTTCGTTATCGCGGCGGGTCTGATCCTCGTTGCGGGCCGACCGCTTCATTTCCTGAGCGATGGACATCGCAAACGCGACAGCCTTCGAAGTATCCGTAAGAACGACAGGCTTCGGAGGAGCTTTAGCGATAACCGGAGCCTTTCTAACGATACGCGGAGGAACGCGCTTGACTTCGGCCTTGACCGCGGGGGCCTCCTGGACCTTCGCGGCGGGCTTCTCGCTCGCAGGCTTCTTGGCGGGAGCAGCTTTCTTAGCGTCCGTTTTAGGAGCAGGCTTCTTCGCCGCCGGCTTTTTAACCGCCTTTTTGGACTCTATTGACTTAATTGTAAATCCCATAATGGTACCTCCTTCTCTATGCGCAACCTTGCAACGTAGGAGATTATATCATATTTGCATTCCCGAGGGAAGTTTTATCCACTCGCGGATCGTCTCGTTCAAAGGCTCGATTCTGACAATCATCGCGAAAACCGCGGCGCCGTCGAAACCAGGGAGCTCGAACTGTTCACCGGCCTTCTTGCCGAGCATATTCTCGGCGAGCTTAGCCTTGGATGAAAGGATTCCCATTTCGACGTCGTTGTCCCATTCGCCGAGAATATGATACGTGCGCTCGCCGTCGGGAGTGGATATGACCACAGTAACTCCGGGCATCACCTCGTCGGTCGTAGCATCGGAGAAGTCCCACGGCTTGACGACTTCGAGGTCGGCCTGCATGAGCGACTGCTTCTGCATGAGAGCGCGCTGCTCGTCCTTGGCATACTGATACTCGGCGTTTTCGCTCAGATCGCCGTAGCTCTTGGCGAACTCGATGCGCTTGACGTTGGCGGGCATATCCTCATTGATGAGCTTGAGGTATTCCGCTTTTCTAATCGCGAAGCTGCGGTAGCTGGTGAAGCGGCCGTACTCCTTCTTCTTCTCGACCTTGACGATGCGCGAAGCGAGTTCGGGAGCGATGCGCGCCATTCTGACGACGATCGTGTGGTGGGTCGAATGATCCCAAGCGATGGAAGCCTGGAAGCGCTCGAAGAACACGACTCTGGAGGCTTCATCAAGCCAGCCAAGAACCTTCTCAAGCCACTTTACATCGGCAAAGAGGCGGCGGACCATATTCTGCATCTTGAGAATCTCGCCGCTCTGACGGCCTTCGCCCAGCGCGATGGCATGGGTAAGAATCGTGACAAGCTGAGGAAGCTCGGTCCAGTCCTTGAACATCTCGTATTTACCTACGATGAGCGTAGTAAGCGTCGCGGGAGCTTTAGGACGGCGCATAAACTCGGCGATCGTCTCTCGGCACGCGCTCTCGGCGCCGAAGAGCGAAACGACCTCCGTAACGGCAGTGAAGCAGAATTCATCGAGCGACCTGTAAAGCTTAAGCTTGTTCTCGTCGTCCGTAGCGAGAAGCTTGATCATAGCGCCGACCTCGCGGGCTGGAAGCTCGGCGGCGGCCTTGACGTAACGCTTACGTTCGCGGAGATATTCAAGCATGTCGGCGAGCGGAGGATTCGTAAAGCCGAGATCGGTAACCGTAACCGCGAGACGGGCGTAGAGGGCGTCATCGACCTTGCGCGCGGCCGTAACGGCAAACGCGAGACGCTCGTTGATCTTAGCCTTTGTCGCGTCGTCCGCATCCTTGAACTTACCCTGCGAGACGAACTCGCGAACTGATGCGAGAATAAGCTTAGGGTCGGTCTCGTGGCTGAAAGCCGTAAGCCAGACGTCACCGTAATTCTCGACAGAAGCCTTAAGGCGGATGGGATCGGTACGCTTGACGGGGATCTCGACGAGCTGATCCTTGCGGAGCTCGGCGCGGACGGTCTCCCAGAACTTCTTCCAATTGACGGACTTAACGAAGCCGTTGTTGACGCAAATCGTCTCAAGCTTGGTGACGGGCATATCGCCGTAACTCTTGAGGACGGCCTTCACGAAATCGGCCGGCTTGTCCTTAAGCATCGCCTCGAACGCGGCGGGATCGGCCTGGCGCATGACGAGCACATGATTCTCGGACGGAACTTCGAGCATGTCGACGGCGGCGTCGTAGGAGAACTGGTGACCGCGCTTCGTCTTGAAGTCGACGGTAATCTTGCGGTAAAAGTAATCGAGACGTTTAACCGTGCCTAAGCCCCACGTGTCATTAAGAACGAGCGCGCCGACCTGGAAGCTCAGAAGCTTCTCGAGAACGACCAGTATCTTATCGAGGGGCGCCGCGCCGAAATTCGCGCCGTCGATAAACGAAAGAAGAAGACGGTCTGTAGTCGTCTTCTTCAAAAAATCTTTGATTCCTTCGGGGGTGACGCTCTTTTCGAGATCAGCCCTATTGTCACGCACGAGCTTGAAGGCTCGCTCAAAATCGCGCTTCTCCGCGCATTCGTTTAATTCTTTTACCAACGTTTCAGTAACGTTCATTTTCATCTCCTTGAAATTTTAAGTCCAAAAATTATACCAAAAAAGCAGCAGAATGTCTTGCGCGATTTTCCGCCTACAAATCTTTGGAGTTTTTGGTTAAAGGCCTGTATTTAAACCAGTCTATCGAGAAAACCTGAGGCAAGCCCCCCTTATCGGGCTCTCCGACCCACGAATACATAATCTCACAGTCGAACGTCACGTGAAGCGGACGGTGGAAACGGTCGTTCTCGCGTCTGAAAACCTCTTTGCCGTCGATATACCATACGAGTTCTTTTTCGCTCCACAGGAATCCGTAAACATGAAAATCTGCCGACGGATCGAAATCAAGCGCGATTTTCTTCGATTTGTTCGGGAGTTTCTCGACCCCGGCGTACACGATTCCCTCAAGATAGGGAGTCTTAAGGCAGTGGACGGTACCGTACCAGTCTTTAAGGGATCCGAAAATCTCAAAAATGTCGATCTCCTCGGAATAATCGCCTATGCGGAATTTTTTCTCAGGCTTGTCGGACAGCGGATCGTAAAGCCAGAACGCGTTGCAGACTTTCGAATTCATCGTCTTCGCCCGGCACTCGAAATATCCGTAACAGAACTTCTCTTGTGAACGCACAAGGCTTGTCGCATACGTTGTAAAACCGCGACGGAGATTCTCGACGGTTTTCTCGTCCTCCCGCATAAGACGCGCCGTCAGATTGAGACACCCGTTGGAAACGGCCACATTATCGCGCGCGAAAAGAAATCCCGCTCGTCTGCCCTGAAACGACCAGACCCAGTCGCACCACTTCGATTCATCAAGACTTTTTCCGTTGAACTCTTCGATCCATTCGCCTGCTGCGCCCCGGAAAGAGACAAAAGCCAAAAGAGTCAATGCAAAAAATTTAAATGCCTTCATGAATTTTCCTTTCGTATTTTCCTGCAGAAATAGAATTCATATTCTACCAAAAAAACACAACCGGCAACAATTCGACTTAGCGAAAGTTGTACAATTAAATGAGTCAAATCGGAAAGGCAAGTTGTCGAGGTGGCGAAAGGATGCTCAGAAGAAAAGAGACAAGGAACGAAAGAAAAAGGAAAAACGTAGGAAGGAACGCCCCCATGGGGGCGTCGCGCGAA
>JAGCJE010000062.1 GCA_017648225.1 Kiritimatiellia bacterium
TATCATTCATTGTGCGACATTCCTTTTGGTTGTTTTTTTGTGCAATCGGTATTCTACCGAAAACTGTCAAAAGGATGTCGCATTTTTTTTGGCTTTTTTGGAAGAGTATCGCCAGAGTTCAAAAAATGGGTAAACTCCAGGTAATACGGTGTTGTAAATCATAAGTGAATTGTGATATAATTTATACAATGTTTCCAAAAATTCAAGGAACTATAAAATGAAGATTAAATTCGGTAAAGTCGCAGAAAACATCACCACCCGCAAGGAGTTCACCCTTGCCAAGGCTCTCAAGGTCCTCAAGGGCAAGACGATCGCCGTTCTCGGTTACGGCATCCAGGGTCCCGGACAGGCGCTCAATATGCGCGACAACGGTTTTGACGTCATCATCGGCCAGCGTAAGAACACAAAGGCCAACTCCAGCTGGAACCGCGCGAAGAAGGACGGCTGGGTAGAGGGTAAGACTCTCTTCTCCCTTGAAGAGGCCGCCGAGAAGGGCGATATTATCATGATGCTCGTTTCCGACGGCAGCGTCGGTCAGGTTTGGAAGCAGGTTGAGAAGTATGTCACTCCCGGCAAGTACCTCTATTTCTCCCACGGTTTCGGCTACGTCTACAACAAGCTTACCGGAATCAAGCCCAAGAAGGGCGTCGGTCTTGTCATGGTCGCCCCCAAGGGTTCGGGCACCTCTGTCCGCCGCAACTTCCTTTCGGGCGCTGGCATTAACAGCTCCTACGCCTTCGAGCCTAACGGAATGAAGGCTAAGACGGTAGAGGAAGTCACCAAGGCCATCGGTATCGGCGTCGGTTCGGGCTATCTCTTCCCGACCACTTTCCAGAACGAGGTAACGAGCGATCTCGTCGGCGAGCGCGGCATTCTCATGGGTGCTCTCGCGGGCGTCATGGAGGCCCAGTTCGAAACCCTTCGCGCCAACGGCCACAGCCCGTCCGAGGCGTTCAACGAGACCTGCGAGGAACTCACCCAGTCCCTCATCCGTCTCGTCGACGAAAACGGCATGGACTGGATGTACGGAAACTGCTCGCAGACCGCCCAGCACGGCGCTCTCAAGTGGAGGCCCGAGTTCAAGAAGGCTACGCTCCCCGTCTTCAAGAAGCTCTACAAGAGCGTCAAGACGATGCAGGAGGCCAAGGAAGTCATTCGTGACACGGGCTGCCCTGATTACAAGGAGAAGATGCTCGCGAAGCTCAACGAACTTCACAATCACGAGATGTGGCTCGCCGGGGCTGCGGTCCGTTCCCTCCGCCCGAATGAAAAGGCCAAGGGCAACGCCGCTTCCGCCGGATGGGGCGGTCGCAAGGTCGTCAAGTAAGGAGGCGTAAGCGCCATGAATGAAGGCGCGTTTTTACAGGACCTCGCGATGCTTATGGCTGTCGCGGGGTCCGTGTCTTTACTGTTCACGAAGCTGAAATGGCCTAAGGTTATAGGTTACATTTTGGCCGGTGTGATGCTTTCGCGTCATACTTTGGGCGGATCTTTTCTGGCTGACGAGTCGTCTGTTCAGACGATAGGCCAGCTCGGTATTGTATTTTTGATGTTTTCCATGGGGCTTGAGCTTTCGACGTCGAAGCTCAAGAAAGTCGGCAATGTCGTTTTCCCGACAGGACTGCTCGATTCTGTGATAATGATATGCCTCGGTTTTACGATAGGCAGGACGTGCTTCGGCTGGGGGACAGTCCCCTCGCTTTTCCTCGGTGCGGCGATATGCGACTCGGCGACGACGCTTTTAGCGAAGGTGATCGACGAGATGCGCTGGTCGTCGCGGCCGTTCGTAAAGTACGTTCTTTGCACTTCGGTCTGTGAAGACGTCATCTGCGTCGGCGTTATCGCGCTTATAACGGGAGTTGCCAACGGCGCGGGAATGAACGTCGCCGAAATAGCGAAGTCCCTTGGCGGGCTCGGACTCTTTTTTATCGCGGTCTTTTTCTTTGGTCTTGTTCTCATTCCGCGCTTTCTTACGTCAATAGCGAAGAGAAGCGACGATGAAGCGCTTTTGCTTACGCTGCTGGGTTTCTGTTTTTTTGTCACGTACCTGGCCTATCGTCTTGACTATTCGTTCGCTCTCGGCGCGTTCTTGATAGGCGTTGTAGGATCGGGTTCCGAGGTGCGCGCCCGTTTGGCGAGTCTCGTGGAACCGTTGCGTAACATGTTCGCGGCCGTGTTTTTCGTATCTATCGGACTGCTCGTAAATCCTTCCGCGTGCTGGGAGAACTGGCCCGCCATTCTTCTTTTGACTTTTGTAGTCATGGGCGGCAAACTGGTCAACTGCACTACGGGTGCGCTTTTGACCGGCGTAGATATTAAAACGTCCATTCAGATGGGCTTTTCGCTCGCTCAGATCGGCGAGTTCGCGTATATGGTCGCGCTGTTGTACGTAACGACGACTGGCGATGTCGATAAACCGATTTATCAGATTGTTGTCGGCGCTTCGCTCATCACAACGGTGCTCAATCCGATGATGATCCGCTTTTCCGACAAGGCGGGAACTTTTGTCGAGAAAAACTGTCCGTTGAGAATCAGGAACATTTTAAACGGATATCGCGGTTTTCTGTCTAAGTACCGTAATTCCGGAACGTGCGAGAAGCGCTCGGCGGTAAGAAGATCACTGATGGAGATCGTGATGATCGGCGTTTTGTGTCTCGCGGTTGTTGTTGCGGCTTCTCAATTGAGTGATATGGACATGCGGAAGTATTCCGTATTTTTGGATGCTCATAAAAAGTTCTTTTTGGCGCTGGCTGTCAATGTTATTGTCATAACATTGCTTGCCCTCGCGTATCATATCGCGAAGTCCATGGCAAATTCAGCCTCTGAAATCATTGTCGGAAGAGGTGATGCGAGATGGCAGACCTCAATCAGCAATATTGTAAAACTTTTTGTGGAGGGAGTTTTTCTGATTCTTGCGGCGGTGGGAGTGGTGATGATGAACATTCATATCTCTCCAGATGAAAATTGGGAGATCGGGGTAATTTGGATGATCCTTCTCATTGGTACCGTTTTCGGCGGCCGATTCTTTGTCAAAGCCGGGAAACATGTCTCCCGGCAGTTTCAGGCTGCTCTGAAAGTTGACGAAAAACTTGCCAAGATATCTAGAGAGGTGACTTTCAGCTTGCCGGAGAGCGTAATCGGCAATGTGAAAGTGCCCCAATCTTCCTCCATTATAGGGCGCAGCGTAGGTTCGCTTAATATTCGTGCAGAAACGGGGGCGACGATCGTTACCGTCATACGCGGTGAGAATCGTATAAGAAACGTCGGTCCTCGACTTGAGATTCTTGCTGGAGATATTCTTGTTGCTATGGGTAATGACGAAGAGATTGTTAAACTTCGAAATCTCGTGGGAGGTAACGAATGAAGCGAGTGCTGGCGGTGTTTTCGATTTGTTTTTTCCTATGTCTCGGAATCTTTGCCCAAATGAAGCTTTCCGCATCCGACTCACGGAGCAACGCCACCATAAGTTCCGGCGTGATCGCGTCGCTCGGCGGGCTTCGTTCAATCGCCGCCGAAGTGATCTGGTTCCGTACAGATAAGCTGCAGCGCGAAGGACGTTTCAGCGAACTTGTCCAGCTCGCTTCGATGCTGACGTTTCTGGAGCCGCACGTTCCGGAGGTGTGGAGCTATTCCGCATGGAATCTCGCTTTTAACGTTTCGTTCCGCATGAAGAATAAGGCTGATCAGTGGTATTGGGTGAATTCTGCCATCATGATGCTTAGGGACGAGGCCCTCGACTGGAATCCGGGCGATCCCGATCTTTGCTACGATTTGGCGCATCTGTTCGAATCAAAGGTCGGTCCTGCGCGTAAAGATCTGACGTTGGGCTTTCGCGACGAGTGGCGCGAGATAGCGCAGGATGTCGCCCGACGCGATGCCTGGGAGGAACTTTCGATGGATCGCGTCGAGATGCGAAAAGTCGAGAAGCTTTACGGAGTCGACGATTGGACCTCTTCCGAGGCCAGTGCGGTTTACTGGGCCCATCAGGGGCTCGCCAAGGCGGATAAATTTAACAGGAACAGGCTCGGGCGGATTATCAAGCGTCAGGCAGAGGCATTTAAAGAGAATCGTCCGAAAAAACTCAAGGAGAATAAACAATGAACGAATCGGATACATCCAGGCATTTTCTCAGGCAGTGGATCGAGAAGGATGTCGCAGAAGGCAGAACTGGCGGCAAGGTCGTAACGCGCTTCCCGCCGGAACCGAACGGTTATATCCATATCGGTCACGCGAAAGCGGTCTGTCTCGATTTCGGTATGGCCGAACTTTTCGGCGGCGAGTGCCATCTCAGGCTCGACGACACGAATCCGACGAAGGAGTCCGACGAGTACGCCGAGAACATCAAGAAGGACATCAAGTGGCTCGGGTTTAACTGGTCTGGCGAGGGGGACGGCGTGGAGAGCGGCTTTTACAACGCCTCCAACATGTTCGAGAAGATGTACGAAATCGCCGAGAATCTCATCAAGGCCGGCCAGGCCTACTGCTGCAATCTCGGCCAGGACGAGTGGAAGGAATATCGCGGCGTTCCCGAGAAGCCGGGCCGCGCGTCGCCTTCGCGCGATACTACGCCCGAGCGAAATCTCGAGATTTTCCGCGACATGAAGGCCGGCAAGTATGCCGACGGAGAGTGGTGCCTCAGGGCCAAGATCGATATGGCCTCGCCCAATATCCATTTCCGCGATCCCGTAATCTACCGCATCCGTCACGTCGCCCATTATCATCTCGGCGACAAGTGGTGCATTTATCCGATGTACGATTTCGCCCATCCGATCGAGGATGCGCTCGAAGGTGTTACGCATTCCATGTGCACGCTTGAGTTCGAGGTCCACCGTCCGCTTTACGATTGGGTCGTCGATCGTCTCGACGAGATGGGTATGTTGCCTATAAGGAACGGCGTTAAAATCCGCACGGAGCAGCGCGAGTTCGCGCGTCTCAACATCACTTACACGGTGATGTCGAAGCGTCTTCTTCTGCAGCTCGTAACCGACGGTCACGTCAACGGCTGGGATGATCCGCGTATGCCCACCGTGTGCGGCATGCGCCGCCGCGGCTACACGCCCGGCGCGATCCGCGAATTCTGCGAGCGCGTCGGCGTGACTAAAGTCGAGAGCGAGTCTGATCCCGCGCTTCTCGAATGGTGCGTCCGTGAGGAACTCAACAAGACCGCATTGCGTCGTATGGCTGTTGTCGACCCTGTTAAGGTTGTGGTGGATAATTGGGGAACGGGGAACGTCAGGATGGTGGAACTTCCGAACAATCCGCTCGACGAGTCCGCCGGCGTGCGTCAGATCCCGTTCAGTGGCGAGGTCTGGATCGATCGCGCCGACTTTATGGAAGTTCCCGAGAAGAAGTTTTTCCGCATGGCGCCCGGTCAGGAGGTCCGCCTTCGCGGAGCGTGTATCTTCAAGTGCACCGGCTGCGTGAAGAACGACGCGGGCGAAGTCGTCGAAATCCACGGAACATGGGATCCGGAGTCCTGGGGCGGCAATGCGGCGGATGGGCGCAAGGTTAAGGGTACGATCCACTGGGTCGATTGCTCAAGCGGCGTCGCTGCGGAGTTCAGGCTCTATGATAAGCTTTTCACGGAGAAGGATCCCCTCAAGGACGGTTCGGGAGAATTTCTGAAGTACATGAATCCCGAATCCTTGAAGGTTGTGAACGGCTATGTCGAGCCCCTCCTGGCGCAAGCCAAGGGAGGCGAGCGTTTTCAGTTTGAGCGCACGGGCTACTTCATCGCGGACGAATACGATCATACGACCGTGAAGCCTGTGTTCAACCGTACCGTGACGCTTAAGGATTCCTACAAACCCGCAAATTGAAGCGCTGTAAAATTGGCAGTTGCGCGCAAATGTCCTATTGTGTATAATCTTGCCTCAAAAAAAAGCGATTCTAGGATAATAAAGATGATTAAAAGAGAATGGTTGATTGAAAAGGCGCAAAAGGTGCGCAAGGCAGACTATATCGATCCGGCATTATACCGCAAATACGGCGTCAAGCGCGGTTTGCGAAATGATGACGGCATGGGCGTTCTGGTCGGGCTTACGACTATCGGAAACGTTCACGGCTATGTCGTTTCCGAAGGTGAGAAGATAGCGATTCCTGGAGAGCTTTATTATCGCGGAATAAACGTAAAAGATCTCGTCGCCGCCGACCGCAAGGAGCATCGCTACGGTTACGAGGAGTGCGCGTATCTTCTGATGTTCGGCGAACTGCCGACGGCGCGCGAGCTCGTCGACTGGAAGGCGAAACTCGGCATGTACCGCAAGCTTTCGGACGGTTTTAAGGAGAATGCGATTTTGCGCCATCCCTCCGCCGACATTATGAACGCTATCGCCCGTGCCGTTCTCTTTGCGATGGCGTTCGAGGAGGTGCCCGAGCAGGACGCGATCAACGACCTTTCGATTGAGACTTGTCTTGAAAGATCAATCGCGCTCATCAGCGTAATGCCGACGATCGCCGCGTACGCGTATCAGGCTAAAGTCCACTACCACATGGGCGGCTCGCTCATGATCCGCAATCCCGACCCGAAGAAGTCGAGCGCGGAGAACTTTCTCTCTCTTATCCGTGACGACGGGCGCTACACGAGGCTTGAGGCCGAAACTCTCGACCTCTCGCTCATTCTTCACGCCGAGCACGGCGGCGGAAACAACTCGTCGTTCGTAACCCACGTAGTGACAAGCGCCCACACCGACATCTATTCGTCGATCGCAGCGTCCGTTCTTTCGCTCAAGGGTTCCCGCCACGGCGGCGCGAACCTGCGCGTCATGAAGCAGATGGACGAGATCAAGGAGAACGTAAAGGACTGGCGCGATCCCAAATCCGTTGAAGCGTACCTGAGAAAGATTGCCGAGAAAAAGGCTGGCGACGGAACTGGCCTCATCTACGGGCTCGGACATGCGGTTTATACGGTTTCCGATCCGCGCGCGAAGCTTTTAAAGCGCAAGGCCAAGGAGCTCGCCAGAGCGAAGAACCGTCTTGATGAAATGAGGCTTTATGAGATGGTCGAGGAGTTCGGCCCCGCGATCATTAAAGAACTTCATCCCCGCGCCGAGGACGTCTGTGCCAACGTCGACCTTTACTCGGGATTTGTTTATGACATGCTCAACATTCCGCGCGATCTTTATACGCCGCTTTTTGCGGTCGGCCGCTGCGTAAGCTGGTGCGCCCACCGTATGGAGGAGCTTATAAACAACGGGCCGATTCTCCGCCCTGCGTACAAGCCTCTCTTCCGTCCGAAGACCTATGTTCCGCTCAAGGATCGCCGATAAAAAATATTTTACATTTGCTGTTGACACAGTCAGCCGAGATTTGATAAACTATATTTCAGTTTAGGGCTATTAGCTCAGTTGGTTAGAGCGCTTCCTTGACATGGAAGAGGTCAGTGGTTCGAATCCACTATAGCCCACCATTAAATCTCGATGAAACCGCCGAATAAAGGCGGTTTTTTGTATTTATAGACGTAAGGATAAGTATTGTTAATAGCAAGGGGACTGTTGGTATTATATTGCGTGTTCCCCCCAAAGGGAATAGTACTCGGGGTTGAAAGACTGCCGTGTATTAGAGTATGATACGGAACAGCAGGTGTATGGTTAACACTTGCTGTACGCATGGGAGACGCTCGTCGGGGACATGAGCTAGGCCGCTTACACGGCTCACGCTCGAAGGACTGTTTGAGCGCCGGCGGAAACCACCTGCTTGA
>JAGCJE010000063.1 GCA_017648225.1 Kiritimatiellia bacterium
CGACAACGAATGCATCGCCGCAGTGAGAGAGCCTTGCAAATACCGCGACGACTGGATCGCCTGGAACGCGGTGTTGGCCAAGGCGGTTAAAGAGAATGCCCCGAACACGATATGGTGGCCGAGTTCGCCTTGCGCGGGCCCGGGAGATTTCACCTACAACGAGCTTACCGGCGAAAGCGGCGACTCGCACTACTGGGGCGTCTGGCACGGGGCACGCGATCTCTCCGGCTACTATCAGCTTCGCCCGCGCTTCTGCAGCGAATTCGGATTTCAGAGTTTCCCGTCGCTCCCAACGGTCAAGCAGTTCGCCGACGAAAAACGCGGCGATTTCGACGTAAATTCGCGCGTCATGCTCGCCCACCAAAAAAACAACGGCGGCAACGACAAAATGAACAAAATGCTCGCTCGCTACTTCCCCGAGCCTAAAGACTTCGCTTCGCGCCTTTATCTTTCGCAGGTTCAGCAGGCTCTCGCCATTGAGACCGCCGTCGCCTACTGGCGCTCGGAATGGCCGCGCTGCCGCGGCGCTATCGTATGGCAGCTCAATGACTGGTGGCCCGTCGCGAGCTGGAGTTCGATCGAATACGATGGCCGCTGGAAGCCGCTCCACTATGCGATGAAACGCTTCTTCTCGCCCGATTACGACGCCAAAAAACGCGCCGAAGAATTAAGACACATCGACTATAAATCCGCCACCCTTCCCAAAGCTAATGTTCGCATCACTTCCGTAATACCGAATGGCGACGGCACATATTCGGTAACGGTCAAGGCCGACGAAAAAGCGTATTTCGTATGGCTTGAAGACTCCGACGATCCGAACGGAAGATTCGAGGACAACCTCGTCGATATGGGAAAAGGAGAAAAGATCTTCATATACAAACCCGGCAAAGATACCGACAAATCAATCGCCTCGCGTCTTACCGTCCGCGATCTTTCCGGCTCGGTAAAATGAATATCTCACGCCTGAATATATCGATCGCTTGAATTCGGTGGTTAAAAATCCCGCGTCAAATTCTCACATTACACGCCATCCTCAATCCGCCGCGCTTATCGCCATTTCCTATCACTTGTCGCCAATGCCCCTTAATTTACTACCAGCGTCCAGTCTCCTTCAGCCGGTAGGGGCGGCAATTTCAGGTGTCCAGAGGCATTGGCATTAAGCCTGATTTCGCCATCATGCCATTTTCCGCTCCTTGGATTAAACCACCTGGCTATCCAACGGCTGTTCGGCGGCAGCGACAAAATGGTGCCGGTTCGTAGCCCCGCGCCCGACTTTGGATGGAAGTAGAATATGAACATGCGGCGTTTACCGTCGATAACCGCGCCGTGCCACGCATGACTTTCTGGAGCGAAGACGCCGTTATTCCTGCCGAGGATGGGCTCCATACGCCACCAGTCGAAGGACATGAAGAATCTTTTCATGTGTCCCATCTGAATTGCACTGAGAAACTCTATCGCCGTGCTCCAGTGGACGGCCTTATCGGCGACGGTTATGTTCTCGACTCCGTCATGCGAACCTTTATGCATATCGTATGTGCTGCGATAAAGCCACATATCCGCGGCGCCGTAGCCATAGCCGCAGAAACCGCTGAGAAACGATATCCACCCTTGCGCACGCGCGCCAAAATCCTTTGTCCAAAGATTGCAGTAGCGCCCCTCGTAATTGACGGCGGGACGCCGCGACGCCCAATAGTCGCGGGCGACCGCTGGACTGCCAGTATCGACAAGACTCGGACTCCACTGCGCCGCCCACCAGTTATGCCCAGTACGTCTGGCGACATCCTCATCGGCGAATGCGGATATTCCGTCGCCGCTGATATTGGCCTGTCCCTTTTTCGTCCCAGCCCCCGTCACGGTCGTGTGGCCAGTATATTCTTGGTGTGCTGAAAGCGGATGTGAGTACGCGTCGTATTTGTGAATAAACTCCGCGACCGCCACCCACGGATTGTTCGTGCAGCTATAAATCTTCTGGTCGCCTCGTTCCGCGTAGAAATCGTTGTCGACCTCCTGCGCTATCGTCCACATGACCGGCCATGCGCCGAAACGCGCCACCCAATACCGCGAAAGACGCTCGAGCGCAGCCTTGTCTTCGGCGAGCGCCTTATTCATTGCCGAGGCGAAAAAGAACTGCGCGTTAGCGTGAACGAGTCCAGCATCTGCGATATAGCTATAGTAGCGGTCGGCCAAACGGAACCCCGGAATGTCGTCGGCGTCTACTCGTCCGTCGGTCAGTTTAAACTTCGCGCCGATCGGTTCACTCTGGTAGACGGTGAAGCCCTGTTCCACGCGACGGTTTACTATATACTTAAAATGCGAGTCCGTCTTTACGCCGAGCGCATGAGGTCCCGCCTCATCAATTTCCTCCCTGTACATTCCCCAATGCGTATCGCCGAGGTAGAAGAAAGCAGTGCCGTCAGCATAAGAGAAATATTTCCGCCCCGGCTCAGCCTTGACGAATCCGCGGCGATATATTTCTAACTTACCAGAATACGGAACGCACGTTATGAGTCCTGTTTTTCCGTCTAGCGATGCGTCATCTGGGCATTTAACACGCCATTTCCAATCGCCTGCGCAAGTCGGCGCAAAACGAACGCGGAACGTCCGTCCTCCGTCCCAGAACGCCGGACGCACGATTTCGGCTCCGCCGGAGGAGTGGACGAACGCAACATCCATCAAGACGGCATCACCGCCGCCAGACGTATAGTCTTTCGCGGCTTCGAACGAGAGTTCCTCAACCCGCCACGTCTCGACCGCGAACGCGACGGACACAGCGAACAACACTACCGCGCTTATGCATCCAATCAAAATCCGACGCATTCTAGAAGTGCCCGAGGGTTTGCCCCCATCAGTGGGGTGAGAGTGGTGGGGTGAAATCATTTTATAGCCCGTCACGTTTTGGAAATTATCAACTATTTTATAATCGTCCATCATCATCACAATCAATTATATCACTTTAACCGTTAAAACAAAAGCGCTATCGGTGTTAGATTCAAAATTGCATCACATAGAAGCGCTGCAATATGATAAAATATAGATTTTATGAACAAAATTCTAGAGAAGAAGCAGTTGTCCGAAACGGTTTTCGGAATGACTATCGAAGCGCCCCTTATCGCCAACGAGCGAAAAGCGGGCCAGTTCATCATTCTTATGGTCGATGAAGACGCCGGCGAGCGCATTCCGCTTACCATCGCCGACGCCGATAAAGAACGCGGCACAATTTCACTCATCTTTCAGGCGGTCGGTGCGACGACGATCAAGCTTTCCAAAATGAACGTCGGCGACTGTCTCCCCGCCGTGCTCGGTCCCCTCGGAAAACCTACGGACATACGGGGCGAAAACGGCGAAAAACCGGGTCACGTCGTATGCGTCGGAGGCGGAATTGGCGTAGCACCCCTTCATTCAATTGCCCAAGCCCTAAAAGCCGCCGGAAACCGCGTCACCATTATCATCGGCGCGCGTAGCAAAAATCTCTTCATTCTCGAAGAAGAGATGCGCAAAATCGCCAGCGACGACCTTATCCTCGTGACCGACGACGGCAGTTCGGGGCGAAAAGGCCTAGTTACCGAACCTCTTAAGGAGCTTTGCGAGAGCGGTAATGTCGACGAGGTAATCGCCATTGGTCCGCCCGTCATGATGAAGTTCTGCTCTCTCACAACGAAGCCCTTCAATATCAAAACCGTCGTTTCCCTCAACACCATCATGATCGACGGAACTGGCATGTGCGGCGGCTGCCGCATCTCCGTCGGCGGAGAAACGAAATTCGTATGCGTCGACGGCCCGGAATTCGACGGACATCAGGTCGACTGGGATTTAATGATACGCCGCAGCGGCGCATATAAAGCCCAGGAAACGACAGCCCGCGAACATGCCTGCAACCTTTTCAAGGGAATAGAATAATGACGCCCAAAGAGAGAATGGCGATCGCGCCCCAGGCGATGCCTGAACAGGATCCTTCCGTCCGCGCCCGCAACATGAACGAGGTAGCCCTCGGCTACACCGCCGAAATGGCGATAACCGAGGCGAAACGCTGTCTGCAGTGTCCTACCAAACCCTGCATGAAAGGATGCCCTGTAGCGATTAACATCCCCGGCTTTCTGGCCAAGGCTTCCGAGGGGGATTTCGAAGGTGCGCTTAAAATCATCCGCGAGACCTCGCTTCTTCCGGCCGTCTGTGGACGCGTATGCCCCCAGGAAAAGCAATGTCAGAAGTTCTGCACCATGGGCAAGGCGCTCGGAGACATCGACAAGTCCGTGGCGATCGGCCGCGTCGAGCGATTCTGCGCAGATTTGGCCCGCGAGCAGACCTCCGGCAAAATTTCCGCATCTGCGGAAAAGGCGACATCTACCGGCAAACGGGTAGCCGTAATCGGAACGGGACCGGCGTCGATCACATGCGCGGCCGACTGCGCGAGAGCGGGCCATGACGTCACAATGTTTGAAGCCCTTCACAAGGCAGGAGGAGTTCTCGTTTACGGCATTCCCGAATTTCGCCTCCCTAAGGCGATTGTCCAGAGTGAAATCGACTCTCTCAAGGCTCTCGGCGTCAAAATTGAACTTAATTTCGTCGTCGGCCGCACAAGAAAAATCAAAGACTTCCTAAAAAAGGACGGATTTGACGCCGTATTCATCGGCACAGGCGCGGGATTGCCGAAATTCATGAATATAGAAGGCGAAAATCTGGTTGGCGTATTCGGAGCCAACGAATATTTGACGCGAGCCAATCTCATGAAGGCTTACGACAAAAATGGTCACGACACCCCCTGCTGGAACGGGAAACGGGTTGCCGTGCTTGGCGGAGGAAATGTCGCGATGGATGCGAGCAGAATGGCTCTCAGACTCGGGGCTGAAAAAGTTTATCTCATCTACCGCCGCAGCGAAACGGAAATGCCTGCACGCAAAGAAGAAGTTCATCACGCCAAAGAAGAGGGCGTCGAATTCCTGACGCTCCAGAACGCGAAACGGATTCTTGGAAATGAGGATGGGTTTGTCCGCGCTCTTGAATGCCTTAAGTACGAACTCGGCGAACCTGACGCCTCGGGCCGCCGCAGCCCGGTAGCGGTAAAAGGAAGCGAATTCATCCTTGACGTCGATACTGTAGTCGTCGCTGTCGGCAACGCCTCTAATCCGCTTATTCCGTCAACGACTGAAGGCCTTGAAACAGACGACCGCGGTCATATTATTGTCAATCCGGAATCAAATATGACATCAATCCCGGGCGTTTTCGCGGGAGGCGACATAGTTCTCGGAGCCGCGACCGTAATTCTCGCGATGGGCGAAGGCCGACGCGCCGCCCAGGGCATAAACAGATATCTCGCCGGTTAAAACCCCGGGAGATTCATCTGTCCTGATACGCACACCTTCCGGCCCTTGCTGAGCGAGCGGTCGGAAGTGTCGTATACAACGAACTTGATACCGTCGAACCTACGGGAAAGTTCCGATTTTATATAATTGGAAACACTTTTCACGTTACCCTTGTCGTCGTCGGAAAAACCGATCGCGACGGATCGGCCGAGGCCACCGGTACGCTGAAGCATGTGAAAGACGTGTTCGACAAAATCCCGTATCGCGAATTCCTTGGCCAGTTCCGGCTTCGCGGCGGTAGTAGCCCTGGCGAGTTTCTCCTTGTAGACGGGGTCGTTCGCCATACGTTCCTTGAACCCGTCGTACGTAACCGCCGCATAACGGCACATCCCGAGATAATAGTCGAGCTCCTCCTCGTCAGTTCCGAACGTTTCGACCTTGTCGAGAAACTTCCTGTATCCGCGAAGGTTTGACATCATCGTTTCGCGCTCCAGGGGAGTGAGCGCATTCTCTATAAAAACGCGAACCGCCTTCTCTATGGTCGCGGGAGCGTGCCCGCGCGCCGTCACGATAGCGAAAATACGCCCTTCGATCAGCGTTTTCCGAAAAGTATTGTAGCTGGGCGAGGGCTTCTCGCCGTTTGAAACCTTGGCAAGTGCCGCAAGAGTGTCTTCAATAAATCGGTTGGGTTCGCCATCGTTTTCAGGATCCGCGAAATTCCTGAACGCTTCAGCCCAGCCTCCCTGCGTCGGAGGACGGTAGTGTTCCGTATCGGTTCTCACGAGCGCAAATGTCGAGGTCGAAACCTCAACACTCTTCCATGTTCCGTCTTCCTCCTTATGCTCCATTCTTATCTTCGTGGGCATATGGAGTATATTGTCGTCCCAATCAAAAATATAATACTTGAAGTCGCGGTTGGCGACCTCCTCGTTGAGGTACGGAACAGGACGCGTCACAAGGCATCCCCTTCGAAATCAAACCCGTCGACGCGTTCAAGCCGTACTCGGCAGAAATCGCCCGCCTCAAGTCTGCGGGCCTTGGGAGAATCAAGAAGATAAACCACGCCGTCGACATCGGGCGCCTGGGAATGCATACGGGCGACGCCGGGGGCCACCACGAGAGCCTCGTACTCGCCGCCGAGCATCTTCTTCGATTTTATCTTCCAAAGCTTCTTCGCCTCGGCCATAACGATTCTTTCGCGCTCTTCGGCGATCTTTCGCGAGGGACGCCCGGACATCTTCGCGCCCTTAGTACCCTTCTCGGGGCTGAACGCGAACGCGCCCAGACGATCGAACTGCATCCGTCTTAAATCGGCCAGAAGCTCATTGAACCTAGCCTCTGTCTCTCCGGGGAATCCGGTCATCACGGTCGTGCGCAAGGTTATTCCGGGAACGACGTCGCGCAGGACTTCAGCCGCCACGCGCGAGGCCTCGATCGCGCCCTTCCGGTTCATTTTAGCGAGAATTTCAGGGACCGTATGCTGGAGCGGCACATCGACATACTTCACCGCGTGTTTCGCGTTGTTGAGCCAATCGATGAATTCCTCCGTTATCTCGCTCGGGTAACTGTAAAGAACGCGTATCCAAAAATCACCCTTCAAAGCATCGAGCTTCCAAAGCAGATCGCTCAGCCTGGTCTTGTCCTTAAAATCGCATCCGTAAAGCATCGGATCCTGGGCGACAATATTGAGCTCGCGGCATCCGCTTTTTATAAGAGCCTTAGCTTCGCGAAGAATATCGGCCATCGGGCGCGAACGGAATCGGCCGCGAATTCCCGGTATTGCGCAGTAGGCGCACCTGTGGTTACAGCCCTCGGCGATCTTCAGATATGCGAAGGCCTTCCCGGTAAACCTGAGTTCCGGCATTTTCGGTTCGATCCATTCGGACGGGACACCTTGCCAGACATCGACCCCGGGAAATTTAGACTTCGCTTTCGGATAACGCTGGGGGTAACATCCCGTGACGACGACCTTACTGAAGTTACCGCTGTTCTTGAGCGCGACGGCGCGGGCGATTTCGCTCTCCGCCTCTTCGCGTGCCGATGCAATGAAAGAGCACGTATTGACAATTACAACATCGGCACGGTCCGGATCAGGCGAAAGAATGCATCCCTCCTTAAGAAGGTTGCCCGCCATAACCTGAAGATCTACCGCGTTTTTGGCGCACCCGAGAGAGACGAGCGAAAGCGATGTCTTTACTTTAGCCATACTGAACCATCACGCTTTTTTTGCGGCAGACTTCTTCGAGAAGATCAGCGAATACGCCAGAACAACGGCAAAGCAGATCACGGGAACGATGAACGACGCGCGAAGCGAAGTCTGGGTAAGTTTAAGGTTCGTATCCCAGTCTGTAGCGAAACCAGGGACGAGTTTGCACCAGAAGCTGCTCGCATTACCGATAATGTCGGCCATCCACGGCGTAATGATCGCGCCGCCGAGAATCGCCATAATAAGTCCTGAGGCGCCGAGTTTGACAACTTTCTGATCAAGTCCTCCAAGGGCTATTCCGTAGATCGTCGGGAACATAAGCGACATAAAGCCCGACATCGCGACGAGGCAGATGATGTTGGCGCTGAACGACATGCCGCCGCAGGCGAAAAGAATTTTCGTAGGCAGATACATAACCCCGAGACACGATAAAATCGCACCGACGGCAAAAACAGCCATCATCAGAGCGGGGTTGAAATACTTCATGAGGAACGTCGCTATCCAACGGCATACGATGAAAAGAACAATCGCTATCGTGTAATAGAGCGCTCCCGTCGCGGCGTCAACGCCCAACTCCTTCTGACAATAGACGTTAAGCCAGGTCCAGGCGGCGATCTGCACGCCGACATAGAAGAACTGGGCGATAACGCCGCACCAATAGCGCGGAGTGCAAAGAAGAGTCGCGAGCATCGAACGGTAATCGGAATTCAGAACAAGATAAACGACCGGACCGACGACTCCGCAGAGAACCCAAATAATCTTATTCATCTCCGGGAAAATGAAATAGAGAACCGTCATCGGCACAACCGAGAAAAGAAGAGCGGCCGAGACGCGGCCGAAAGCCTTGGCCGTCGGAGACTTCTCGCCTTCGCGCTTGAAAAGGAAGAAAAGCCAGATTATAAGCGCGATCGCGCAAAGACCCACATAGGGCGCACATACCCAGAAAAGCTCATGATTTACGATGGCATCAAGTTCCGCCTTCGGCATCGCCGCGCGTTCTTCGGCGGTCGCCTGATTTAAGTTCGAAAGAATAAGCTGCTGGGCAAGAACAATACCCATCATCGAGCCTACAGGGTTGAACATCTGCGCGAAATTAAGACGCCTTACCGCCGTTGATCCGTCGCCAAGAGAAAGCACATACGGATTGCAGGTCGTTTCAAGAAGCGAACACCCGCCGGCCACGATGAATATAGCGATAAAATAAATGTCGAAACTCTGAGCGATACATGCCGGGATATAAAGCAGGGCCCCGGTTATATAAACGGCAAGACCGATAAGAACACCTTTTCGGTAGCTGAACTCTTCTGCCAGTACCGCGGCGAAAATCGCCAATACGGCATACGCGCCGTAAAACGCCACCTGGACAAGCCCCGCGCGCGACTGATCCATCGTGAAAATCTTCTGGAACGCGGGAACGAGATTGTCCGTCATGTTGTTCAAAAGCCCCCAGAGCGCGAAGCAGCTGACGAGCATGATGAAGATGGAAAGATACTTGCGCGGGACTACGGGGGCGTTGTTGTTCATCGGCGTGTTCCTAAGAAATATTTATAGGCGGGATCTTTAGATACATCAAGATAGTTATACCCGATTTCATCGAGCACCTTGGTAAATTCGGCGCGTTCCTCTTTCGGAACCTGGAAACCTGCGAGCACCTTGCCATGGTCGGCGCCGTGATTACGGTAGTGGAAAAGCGAAATGTTCCAGCGTCCCGCGATAACGGAAAGGAATTTCATCAAAGCGCCGGGCTTCTCGGGGAACTCGAACGAATAAACGACCTCGTTCACAATCTGGGACGAGCGGCCTCCGACCATGTGGCGTACATGCTCCTTGGCAAGAGCGTTGTCGGAAAGATCGATGCAGTGGAAACCCGCGGAGCGGAACGACTTCTGCAGAGCCTTTCGCGCAGCGAGATCCTTTACGGAAACGCCGACGAAAATGTGGGCCAGAAGCCCTTCGCTCATACGGTAATTGAACTCCGTGACGTTATTGCGGCCGAGTTTCTCGATAAATTTCGAGAAGCTTCCCGGACCTTCGGGAATCGCGCAGTCGAAAATGGCCTCGCGCCCTTCGCCCAATTCCGTCTGCTCGCAGACAAAGCGGATGCGGTCAAAGTTCATGTTCGCGCCCGAAATGACAGACGCGTAAGTCTCCCCCTTCTTGGCGACCTTCTTGGCCGCCGCAAGGCCGAGAGCGCCAGCGGGCTCGCACACCGCGCGTGTCGCTTCGAAAATATCCTTTATCGCCGCGCACGTCTCGGCCGTTGAAACGCGGATAATCCCGTCGAGATTCTCACGGCAGAGGCGGAACGTCTCTTCGCCCGGCTTCTTTACGCAGACGCCGTCGGCGAAGAGTCCGGGATTGTCGAGCGTGACGCGGCGACCCGCCTTCAGCGACTGGAACATGCAGTCGGAATCCTCGGGCTCGACGCCGTAGACCTTTACGCCCGGACGCACCTTCTTAATGTAGGCCGAAACGCCCGCCGCGAGACCGCCGCCGCCGATCGGAACGAACACGGCGTCAAGCTCGCGCCCGACATCGTCGAGAATCTCCTTGCCGACCGTGCCCTGACCCGCGATTACATCTGGGTCGTCATACGGCGGAATAAACGTAAGGCCGAGCTTTTTGACGAGTCTCGCCGCCTCTTCGGCGCAGTCGGAATATCCGTCGCCGTGAAGAACGATATTGGCTCCGTGAGCCTTGACCGCGTTGATCTTGATTTCTGGCGTCGTAACCGGCATGACGATTGTCGCCTTTATGCCGAGCTTCTTCGCCGAGAGCGCAACGCCCTGGGCGTGATTGCCGGCGGACGCCGCAAGAACGCCGCGCTCAAGAACTTCACGCGACAGCGAGCGCATCTTATTGTACGCGCCGCGGATCTTATAGCTGTGGACGCTCTGAAGATCCTCGCGCTTCAGAAGAAAGCGGCAACCGTATTTTTTAGAAAGTTCGGACGCTTCATCAAGAGGCGTTTTTATCGCCACGTCATAAACGGAGGCATTGAGAATTTTTATGAGGTAATTCATCTTAGAAAGTATTTTCAGCCGCCTCCGCCTCTATCGCGGAGAAGTCGATTTCAGGGAAGGTTTCCGCCGCCAATTCCTTGTAGCGAGGGAATTTTTTAACGGCATCCATGGCGCAGTCCCTGTAAACCTTCTCTGCGCCTTCAACGTTGGAGCATACGATTTTCAGAGTCATCGCAAACCCGAGCTGTGCGTCGGACCACTCTCTGAGCGTAAGTTTCTTAACGCCGTTCTCACGGCCATTGAGAATGAACTTCTGCCACAGCTCATTCATCACCAGGGGATATTTGGAATAGACCGTCTGCCAGGAATATTTCGAGGTGTTGCCCTTTCTGTCCTTGTTTATAAGCACGATCTCCCTATCGTCGACGGACGCCACCATCTTATCGTAAAATCTGTTCTTGTAGCACCTGGAGGTAAAGACGTAACCCTCACCCGGCTTGGAGCCCTTCATGTTTCTTATGAAGATATCCTGAACGGATTTCATCATCTGAACTTTTTTAAGCTCCATATCTAGCACCCTGCGGCGACCTTCGGCAGACTTGCACAACTCGGCGCGCGACTTCAGATCGCTTTCCGCATCCTTCCACATAAGACGCCTGAACGTTCCGTTGGCGATGAAGAGTTCAAAGGCGGACTTCGCGGCGGCGATCTCCTCGGCGATCAAAGCCTCTCGAGCCTCTTTCTCCTTGCGGGCCTTCTCCTCGTCAGCGAGTTTCTTTCTCTCCGCCCGCTCCTTGGCCTCCTTGAGATAACGCTTTCTGTCCTCTTCGGTCTTGGTTTTGCCGTTGAGCTTTTTGATCTCGGAATTCAAACCGTTGATTTCTTTTTTGATTTCGCTTATCTTTCCGTCGAACGACTTGACCTGAGGCTCGACCTCCATCACAAA
>JAGCJE010000064.1 GCA_017648225.1 Kiritimatiellia bacterium
TGGATCTCGCGCTTGAGGGTGTTTCGGTCGCCGACCGCAGCAGTTCCAAACACAACGGCGGTTACGTGATGAAGCACAACAGGCTCAAAGCGTATGAAATGATGAGCTGTTATCAGGGGCTTTTAGAGTATGCGGAGGTTACGGGGCGTAAGGATCTTGTCGAGGCCGCCGTTAAAACGGGCGAGGACATAATCCGCGAGGAGGTCAATCTCGCGGGCGGATGCGCTTCAAGCGAGGCGTGGTTTCATGGCGCGAGTAAGCAGCACCTGCCTTACACGAGGCTTCAGGAAACGTGCGTTACGACGACATGGATGCGCTTTTGCCAGAAACTTCTCGATGTTACGGGGGATTCTAAGTGGGCCGATCAGATAGAGCGCACCTTTTTAAACGCGTACCTCGGCGCTCTGAGATCGGACGGCGGCGAATTTACCGCCTATACTCCGCTTACGGGGAGCCGTTGGCACGGTATGCACCACTCCTTTATGCATACCGACTGCTGCACCGCCAACGGGCCGCGCGGATTTCTTTGTTATCTTAATGCGTTTTTCCGCGTAAAAGACGGAGCCGCCGTTTTGAATTTCTATTCATCGGCCTTCATGAACGGAGAATTGGCGAACGGAAAGAAAGTCGCGTTTGACATGTATTCTCTTTATCCGCGGAAGAATTATGCGCGAATCGTGAGTCATACTGACGGTGCCGGCGTTGTGCCTTTAAAGCTACGTATCCCCGCATGGAGCGCGAAAACAACGGTTAAACTTAACGGAAAAGTTCAAAAAGATGTAAAACCCGGCGCTTATTATACGATTGAACACGAGTGGAAGTGGGGGGATGTGGTCGAAATAACTTTCGATATGCCCGTTATCGCCCATACAATAGGAAAGAACGTCGCTTTTACGCGCGGCCCCGTATTGCTCGCCCGCGACAGCCGCTTTAACGACGGAGATTTGACTGAACCTTTTAGGAAAGGTATAAGAAACGGCCAGATTATGACGACTTTTACGCCGGTAAGAACGCCTTCGGACGCTATGGCGATGGTGTTTTCGGCGACTCTTCCGATAGGCTCGCACCATGAAAATCCGGAGGCGGAGCTGCCGACGACAGTGTTTTTCTGCGATTACGCATCGGCTGGCAATACATGGATGCGTGACAATTATTATCGCACATGGTTCCCGGTTGAACTCTGGCCCGGCGATTGAATTGAGGTTTATTATGAGAATTCTCGGAATAGATACATCTCTTAGATCCACAGGTTATGGCGTTGTGGATACGGCGGGGAGCAAGTTTATCGCCGTCGACTACGGTAATATCCCGAATGCCGCGAGCGTACCTCATTCGGAGTGCCTGCGGAAGATTCATGCGAAGATAACTTCACTTATTGACGAGTATAAGCCTGATTTTGTAAGTGTTGAGAAGGTGATTTACGGAAAAAACGCAAATACGATGATGATTCTCGGCGAAGCGCGCGGGGCGGTGATTGTAGCGGCGGCCGCTTACGGAGTGCCGATATACGAGTACGAGCCGCGTCGGGCCAAGATGTCGGTCTGCGGAAACGGACTCGCCTCGAAAGAGCAGATTCAGCGGATGGTGAAGACGCTCTTTAATCTTCCCGAACTTCCCCAGAACGATGCGGCCGATGCGCTTGCGCTCGCGTTTTGTCACGCCAA
>JAGCJE010000065.1 GCA_017648225.1 Kiritimatiellia bacterium
AAGTGTTGTGGTGACTGGTCATGATATTTCCGATCTGGCGAAATGGGTCAAGAAGTTTCTTGTGCTGTCCAAAGGCCGGATCGGGTCCGTGATCGATACCACGGCTCTTGATCACGCCCAGACCGTAGCCCGCGTCGAATCCGCACTGAAGGGGGCTGTCCGATGAGTCCGATGCGCGTTACATTCAACCGCACCATCGGCATGGTCGCGAAGACTTTTGTCTCGGCGTTGTCGATTTCGCTTTTTCTCGCCGGGGCGGCGGCGCTTTTCGCCTTTAACCTGGATGCCGGCGAGGGAGGATTTTCGTCTCTCGCGTCTCTGTGGACGATTTCGGTATCCCCGGTTCTTCCTGCTTTGGCGGCGCTTTTAGGCATGGAGGTCTGGAGCGATGAACGCAAGACCGGCAGGCTTGAGATGCTTCTGGCGTCTCCTGTTAAAGAGCGCTCCTTGGTGGAGGGGAAGTTCTTCGGAGTATGGCTTTTGACGTTCGGATCTACGGTTCTGTTTTTAGTCACCACGCTTGTGTTTCTTAAATCGTATGCGCCCGGGCTGGTCGCCGCGACGTCGTTTACGAATTTTATCCCGGGGCTCTTTCTGCTTGCCGTCCAGAGCGCCCTGTGGTCCGCGGTAGCGGTGGCGGCGAGCGCGCTATTCAGGAATTCGTCGGGCGCGGCGGCGATGACGCTTTTTATTCTCGTGGCTCTCCCGCGCGCGTTATGGCTGGCGCTTTCGTACTGGGCCGACAACGGGCGCACCCGTTTCGCCGAACTGCCGATGGACGCGCACGCGTTCGATTTTGCCTCAGGTCTCGTTTCCGTCGGAACGGCGCTTTCCTACATTCTTCTGACGGTACTGGCGCTTTTCATCGCGTCAAAGACGGTCGCTTCGTTCCGTTTTACCGGGCGTACGGCGCGTATGCTCTGCGTTACGACCGATCTTTCGCTTCTCCTGGCCGTTCTCTTTTCCGTCCTGGCCATAGGACTTGTCTGCCGTGTCGATATAAATCTTGATATTCCCGTCGCCGGGTCCGGCGAAACGGCTTTTTCGGCTCATACGCGCGCGATTCTGGAGCAGGCCCGCGGTTCGATTTCAATTACGGCGTTTCTCGAGCGGAAAGATCCCAGATCGCGGCACGTCAACCACTTTCTGCGTTCCTTGAAGCGAAACGCAGACGAGATAGGCGGGGTTCATCTTGAAATAAAACACGTCGATCCCGTGCTTGATATCGGCGAGGCCACGCGCCTTGTCCGCGAGGGTGTCGCGAAGTCGAGTTTTGTTTTCGAGAAGGACAACCGCATAGTTCAGACCCTCAGCATCGACGACGGTTACAGCGAGCGTATTTTCGCGGCGATGATCGACCGTATCGCGGTCCCGTTCCACCGCAGCTGCATTTACTGGACGACGGGTCACGCGGAGGCGTCGTTCGACGATTACGAAAGTGAAGGTATGAGCGATATCGCCCGCGAACTTTCTCTCAACGGTTACGACAACAAGAAGATAAACCTTGCCGACGCCAGATCGATTATCGGCAAGGACTGCGCTCTTCTCGTGATCGCGGGACCGAAGAAGGATTTCGCCGAGAGTGAAATAGATCGTTTAAGAGCTTATCTGGACGGTCAGACCGTGGGCTCGGAAGGCGGGCGCGTTCTTGTACTTACCGATTCGACCGACCTTCGCGGGCTCGCCAATCTGCTTTCCGTATGGGGAATACGTTCCGAGCGCGCCGATCTGGGCGATGTGCCGACAATGTCCGGCAGCGACGTTATCGTAAGGGATTTTTCGGAATCTCATCCCGTTACAGGCCCTCTTCAGGGCCAGCAGGTCATTTTTTTCAATCCTGTCGCCTTTTCGCCGTCGTCTTCCGCCAGTGTGCGAGACGGGTCGAGCCCTGCCGATCTGAAACGCTATAATTCCCTTTTGAAAGTCGGCGACGCGTGTCTCTCGGCGGTCGTCGAGCGCGGAAGTTCCGGGAGCGATCTGGCGATAAGGCCTTCTCGTCTCATAGCGGTCGGCGACGTCGGATTTGTCATGAACGGAGGCCTTCGCGCCAACGCCAATGCGAACAGGGATTTCTTTCTGAATTCCGTGAAGTACCTTTCGGGCCGTGACGCCATGGCCGGGTCGGGGATCGAGACCGACAGACTGGTCACGGGGATGGACCGCAGCGCCCGCATTTCCTTTGTGGCCGTCACTGCGGCGCTCGTTCCGGTCTCGGTGTTTATTCTGTACGCTTCGCTTGTTTTCTGGAGAAGGAGGCGCAGATGAACAACAGGCGCAACATAATATATCTGACAGTGGGGATCGTCGCCCTTGTTCTCTTGCATATTTATCTTTCCATCGGAGGAGCGGCGGGTCTCACGAAGCGGGATGCGGTTCTTGACAAAAAGATGCTTGCGGCCGACGCGATTTCGATAGAGCGTTCCTGCGGTCCAGGGGTGGAATTGAAGAAAACGGACGGCGGATGGGGCATCACAAGTCCTTATTCGGCCGATGCCGACGAAAGCGCCGTCGCGAAGATGCTGGATTTTCTCGTCGCCTGTAAAATAGAGGAAAGAAGCACATATACCGAGAAGGAACTCGCAAAATGCAATTTGAGGCGTTCTGACCTCGGGTTGGACGATCCGGCGGTTAAGCTCAGAATATCAAAGGGCGCAGATAGCGAGATCGTCCACATCGGCAACAGGCTTTCGACGACCAACGAGGTGTACGCCGCAATCGGCGGCGACAGTTGCGTATATCTTCTCGATTCTCGCGTTCTCGGGCTGGTCGATGTGCCGGCGGAGGCTTTCCGGTCGCGGAAGCTCATCGTACGGGAGTCGCTGCCGATCACCATGTTCGACATCAAACGCCCTGACGGCAGACTGCTGCGGATGCGCAAGAGCGACGGGCTGTGGATGTGCTGCGGCGACAGCGACTCCAGGCGCTATTCCCCCGCGTCAAATCTGAGGGTGGGTGAGTTTCTCGCATGCCTGGGTAAAATCGTCGCCAGAGACTTCGTATGGCCGGTCGGCGCCGAGGGCGAGTCTCAGCTGGTTACGGTTCCCATGCTGGCGGGCTACGGGCTAGATACCGAAAGCGGAGTTACGATAACGGTTCGCGACAGAGGACTTCCTCCGAATCAGGTCGTGCTCGGCGATGACGCGGGAGACGGTCTCGTATATGCTCTCGTTCAGAACGCCAAGGCGATAGTCAGGGTGGATAAGCGCCTGAAGGATCTGGCGGTCGCGAAGGAATTTTCCGATTCCAGGATTTTCCCCTACGACGCGTCCCGCGTCTCAAGGATTTCCTTCTCCGACGGAGGCGTGGACTACAGGCTCGCCAGGACGGGCGAAGGAAAATGGATTATGGATTCTCCCGTTTCCGCGAACGCGGACGAGGAAGGCGTGAAGAATCTTCTCGAAAGAATCCTGGCGGCGACCGCGGACGACCGTGATCCGAACGGTGTTGCGGTTTCTCTATCGACTAACGCCCCCGCCGAGAAGATTTCCCGCGAGGCGTTTTTGACGGGATTTTCGCCAGCGACGCTGCGCAGCCGCGAAGTTGTGAGACTTGAGACCTCGGATATACGCAGAATCGTATCCAGTTCCGACGGTGCCGTCTCCTCCGTCGTCTGCGATCGCGACAAGCAGTTATGGGTCGCCGATTCCTCAAGCGCCGGATCGGTGGTCCGTCAGGAGGCGATCGAGGGAGTGCTGAACGGGCTTAAGTCCCTGAACGCGCAGTCTGTCGTGACGCTGAAGGCGACCGAGGGCGAACTCAAGTCGTTCGGACTCGATAAACCGGCGTGCACGATTTCCATCGACTTTTTCAATGAGAATTCCCTTCGGCGGAACATATTCATCGGCGAGCGTACGGAACAGGGGTATTACGCGACGATGGGGGCTTCGTTCGACGCCGTGTTCATTCTCTCGACGGCGGATGTCACCGCTTTAACGTCTCCTCTCACTACTGAACATATTTCAGAGAAAGGTACAAAATGAAATACGATAAGAATCATGCACTCCTGGAATGTTCCATTCCTGGCGTTCCTCAGAAAAGCGGCAAGGTCCGCGATGTCTTCGATCTCGGCGACAAGCTTCTGATGGTTGTAACCGACCGCATCAGCGCGTTTGACGTCATTCTTCCCTCGGGCGTTCCGGATAAGGGCAAGGTGCTTAATCAGCTTTCGCTTTTCTGGATGGAGTTTCTCGGCATGAAGAACCATCTCATCACGGCGAATGTCGACGAGTACCCGGAAGTTCTTCAGCCCTACAAGGAGGATCTCCGCGGCCGTTCGATGCTGGTGAAGAAAGTCAAGATGGTCGAGGTCGAATGCATCGCGCGCGGCTATCTTACGGGATCTGGCTGGAAGGAGTACAGGTCGGCCGGCACGGTCAACGGCGAAAAGCTCCGCGCGGGATACGAGAACGCCTCGAAACTCGACGAGGTTCTTTTCACTCCGACGACCAAGGCCGCGATCGGCGACCATGACGAGGCGATAAACTACGACCAGACCGTCGGGATCGTCGGCGCGGAAACGGCGGCCAAGCTTAAAGAGGCGACGATCTCGCTTTACACGCGCGCGGCGGAATACGCCCGCGAGCGCGGTATAATCATCGCCGATACGAAGTTCGAGTTCGGTATGGACGATGACGGCTCTCTTATCCTCGCGGACGAGGTCCTGACCCCCGACTCTTCGCGCTTCTGGCCCGAGTCGAGTTACGCCGTCGGCTCCAATCCGCCGTCGCTCGACAAGCAGTATGTCCGCGACTGGCTCGATTCGATCAATTTCAATCATCAGCCGCCGGGTCCCGAGCTTCCCGATGAAGTGGTCGCCCGCACGCGTGAAATTTACATCAAGGCTTACGAGGATCTCTCGGGCCGTAAAATCTAAATAAAAGAAAGAGGTTCCTATATGGGTATGTTCGATCAGATCAAAGAGGCGATGAGGATGCGTTCCGAGGCTAAGCGCATTCAGAATGAAATCCAGAAGATTTCGGTAACCCACTCCAATGGTGGAATTACCGTCACCGCCAAGGGCGACATGACGATTTCCTCGATCACGTTCACTCCGGAGGCGTATGACGAGGTCAAGGCCGGCAAGCCCGCCCGTTTCGAGACGATGCTTCTCAACGTCGTCAATGCCGCGCTCAAGAAAGCGCGTGACACGACTCAGCAGGAAATGGCCAAGATGATGCAAGCCAGCGGCGGCGGCCTTTTCGGGAAATAGTCGTTAGCGGTTAGCATGAGTATGATTGCCCCGATCAGAGAGTTAGAGCAGGCGCTTGCAAAACTTCCCGGTTTCGGGAGACGCTCCGCCTTGCGCGCTGCGCTTGCGCTCGTGCGCGAGAGCGCTCGTCTTGCAGATCCTCTCGCGGCCGCTCTCTCGGCGGCGCGCGAGAGCGTTGTCTGCTGTTCCCGCTGCGGGGCGTTTACTCTGATCGGCGAGAATCCCTGCCGGATGTGTACCGACGAGACCCGGGAGAAATCTGTCGTGTGTGTCGTCGAGGAGCCGTCCGACATTATCTCCATAGAGTCGTCTGGGGCTTTCCGCGGTCGTTATCATGCGCTCGGCGGAAAGTTTTCGGCGCTTAAAAACGCCTCTTCCGTAAAAATTAGGATAGAAGAACTGAAAGTCCGTGTTGAACGGGAAGGGTTTGAGGAGGTGCTGCTCGCGCTTTCCACAGATATGGAAGGTGACGCGACGGCGGGTTACGTTACCGAAGTCCTGCGGTCCGGCGGCGTCAGGATCACGCGATTGGCGTTCGGACTCCCTGCGGATTCGGGAGTCGCTTATTCTGATCCGCTGACACTGAAACGCGCTATTTCAAACAGGATTGCCCAATTGAATTGAGTCGCGGTGCTGGACTAGACAAGCGGCGACGCTTTATGATATAATTTTGCGATAAATTTCAACAAAAGGTATACAATGGCCATAGTTTTAGGACTTCCAAAGGGCAGCTTGCAGGAATCGACCTTCGCGCTTTTCAAGCGCGCAGGGTTCAACGTTTCATGCTCAAGCCGCAGTTATATTCCGTCGATCGA
>JAGCJE010000066.1 GCA_017648225.1 Kiritimatiellia bacterium
GAATTGGACAGACCCCCTGTGGTTGTGGCGCTGGGGCTTAAGCGGAGCGCAATCGCTCTTTACCGGTTGGGGTAAATCCACCGCCGTCGAGCGTGCGACTGTTGCGCTGAAAATCGCCCAAAACGACATTGAATCCGCCCAGTTGCAGCTTTCCCGCAATCTTGAGGTTGCGATAGCCGAGCGCGACAACGCCCGCAAGGCCGAGAATACGGCCCGCGAGAGTCTGGTTCAGGCCAGAGAAAATCTGGAGACCGTTAAATCGCAATATGAAGTCGAGGAGGTTTCCCGAATCGAATTTACCGATGCCGTTTCGTATTACACCGAAGCTGTAGGCAACAGGGTTAAAAGCTTCTATCGCGGCCAGATGGCAGAGGCGGCGATTTTTGAGCTTATAGGGGCCGCTCCGATTTATAACGAAGTCAATGTTATGGAGAAAAGAAAATGAAAAAATGCCTTAAATGGATTATTATCTCGGCGGTTCTTGCAGGCGCCGGATACGGAATTTACGTTTGGACGTCCTCCGGAGAAAAAGATGAGTTTACCTATCGTACCGTAAAGATCGTCAAGTCCGACATCGTCCGTACGGTCAGAGCCACGGGGACGATAACTCCGCGCAACAGTTCCAACGGAATTCCCGTCGGTGCGCAGGTGAACGGCAAGATCATAAAATTGTTCGTCGATTACAACTCCGCCGTTACCAACGGGCAGGTCGTCGCCTTGATCGATCCCCGCGTTTACGACGCGTCTTACAAAATCGCGCTCGCTCAGCTGCATGTAAACGAGGCGAACGTTCTGAACAGGAAGGCCTCATTGAGGTCCGCGGAGGCTGAGCTTGTTCTCGCGAAAAAAACATATGAGCGAAAGAAGGCCCTTTACGAGAGCGGAGCAGGTCCTTTGGTGGAGTTGGATACCGCCACCGAGGCTCTCGCGAAATCCGAGTCCAATCTAGACAGCGCCAAGGCGAGTCTTGCAAGTGCAGAGGCGTCGGTCGAGCAGTCGCGCGCTTCGGCCGAAAAGGCGAAGGCCGACCTCGAGTTCTGCACGATCGTTTCGCCGGTCGACGGAATCGTGATCGACCGAAAGGTCGACGAGGGCGAAACGGTCGTTTCGTCGATGAACGCCGTTCCCGTACTTACGATCGCGGAGGATTTGAAGACCGTCTGGGTTGAAGCGACGATACCCGAAGCGGATATAGGCAATATCAAAATCGGTCAGAGCGTGACGTTCACCGCCGACGCCTACCGCCGTCGTTTCACGGGTCGCGTAAAGCAGATCCGCAAGGCGGCGACCACGACCAACAATGTCGTTACGTTTCCTGTCATCATCGAGGCGGACAATCCCGATGAAATGCTTTTTCCCGGGATGACGGCTACGCTGTCGATCGAGACGGCGCGCGCCGAGAACGTCGTTTCCGTTCCCTCCGCGGCGTTCCGCTTCAGACCCAAGAAGGAGGATCTTGAACGTATCGGAGGTGAAATTCCGCGCGGCAAGAAACTCTGGTTCAAACCGGCGTCAAAGGATGCTCCACTGGAATATATGCTGGTTACCGAGGGCGTAAGCGACAATTCTTTCACTCAGATCGTGGTCGATGACGCCGAGAATCTTATAGATCGCGAGGTGGTCGTCGGTTACGAGACGAAAACCCAGGCCAAAGGCAAGGGCGAGGAGACGAATCCGTTCATGCCTAAGCGTATGCAGCGCAACAAGAACAAGGGTACCGCTCCGGAGCCGAAAAAATAATGGATCATCTTATCGAAATACGCGACATGTACAAGATTTACGCCATCGGCGACGAGCCGGTGCATGCGTTGGACGGCGTGTCGCTTTCAATCGACGAGGGTGAGTTTGTCGCCATCATGGGCTCTTCCGGCTCGGGAAAGTCGACAATGCTCAACATCCTCGGGTGCCTTGACGTGCCTACGAAGGGGTCTTATCTTCTTGACGGAACCCAGGTCGCGGAACGCTCGTCGAGCGAGCTTGCGCATATCCGCAACAGGAAACTCGGGTTCGTCTTTCAGAACTTCAATCTCCTGCCGCGTACGACCGCGATCGAGAATGTCGAGCTGCCTGATCTTTATATGGGTCGTCTTTCGGCCCGCGAGCGCCATAAAAGGGCTAAAATGCTTCTGGAACGCGTCGGGCTGAAGGGACGCGAATATCATACGCCGAGCCAGCTTTCAGGCGGCCAGCAGCAGCGTGTCGCTATCGCCCGCGCCCTGATGAACAATCCTCCCGTTCTTTTCGCCGATGAGCCGACGGGTAACCTCGATACGAAAAGTTCAGTCGAAATCATGAACCTTTTCACGGAACTTTCCAACGAGGGGATAACGATCGTGATGGTTACCCATGAGGATGATATTGCGGCCTACGCCAAGCGTCATATCGTCATGCGCGACGGAAAGGTTATGCGCGACGACCTGCAGGACGGAGGCGTGCGCAAAACGCAGGCGGAGGTCTCGAAACTGGTCAAGGAGGCTCTGGCATGAATTTCGCGATGATATTCAAGGTGGCCCTAAGGGCTATCATGCGCAACAAAACGCGCTCCGTTCTGACTTGTATAGGTATCATCGTCGGCATCGCCGCCGTCATAGCCGTCATGGCGATCGGGCAGGGCGCTCAGACGATGATGGTCAAGCAGATATCCTCGATGGGCAACAATCTCGTGATGGTTTTTCCTGAACGCCGCCGCGCCGGTTCCGTCTCTTCCGGACGAGGTCAGGGCCAGACAATGACCGCAGCCGACGCTATGGCCGTCAAGACCGAGCTCGCCCATCTTGTTCAAGGAGTCAGTCCGTCCGTCCGTGCGACGGTGCAGATGATGTATGCGTCGAAAAACTGGTCCAGCAACATTCAGGGCGTTTCGCCCGACGTTCTTCTGATCAGCAACTGGAGTATGGGTGAAGGCCGGTTCTTTACCGAGGAGGAGACCGAACTCTATTCGCGCGTCTGCGTGATCGGAACGACGGTGAAAGCCAATCTTTTCGGCGACGATGAAGATCCTGTAGGTAAGATCATTCGTCTCAATAATATGACCTTTACGATCGTAGGCGTTCTCAATTCGAAGGGCGCGAACAATTGGGGACAGGATCAGGACGATGTAATCATGGCTCCGTATACGAGCGTGCAGCGTTATCTGCAGCGCTCCAAGTTCGATAACATCAACATGATGAACATTTCGCTTCATACGATGGACGATCTCGAGGATGCGAAACGCGAGATAACGGCGCTTTTGAGACAGCGTCACAATCTTGCCGATTACCAGGATGACGACTTTGAAATGCGCGATACGACGGAAATCATGAATACGATCGGATCCGTTTCAGGGTTAATGACGGTTCTTCTGACAGCCGTCGCGGCGATTTCGCTTCTTGTGGGCGGCATCGGAATTATGAACATCATGCTTGTATCCGTGACGGAGCGAATTAAGGAAATCGGATTGCGAATGGCGATAGGCGCCACACCGACGAATATTCTCGCTCAGTTTCTTTTGGAGGCGGTGGTCCTGTCGACGATCGGAGGCGCTTTCGGCGTCGCGCTCGGCGTCGGCGGAGCGCATTTTATAGGATGGTGGAAGGGCTGGCCGATTCTGATTCAGATGCATTCGACTTTCGGCGCGTTTTTCTTCTCGTCGTTCGTCGGTATGTTTTTCGGATTTTATCCCGCTTACCGCGCTTCAAAACTCCATCCGATCGACTGCCTGAGGTACGAGTGATTAGCTGTCGGCGGTCAGCCGTTAATAATCTTTGAAATGGATTTTCAAAGATTTGAAGGCGTTTATGAACCCGGTCGGGGGGAGTCTTGTCGGGGTCTGGGATTCGAGTTCTTCCTCGATCGGGTCGTCCAGTTCGGAGAAGAAGTCAAATCCTGTCCTCTCTTCAAGCTCGTCAATGCTTACGATATAATGTCTGGGCCAGGTTTTCCACGGAACTTCCTGATTGCAGAGAAACGCCACCGCGCGGATGTCGGAATCTGATTTAACGGCTATTATCTGGTAAAACGCGGTCGGCACGTCGATATCCGTTCCGCTGAGGGTTTCACATCCTTCGGATATCGCTCCGACGATGACCCAGACGTTGCCCCATTTCGAGGTGAACAGGTCTGCCGAGCGATGTTCGATTTCTCTCCAGATACCTCTGTTGAGTTCCGGCGTCTGCGGAACGACGTTGGACATTAAAAATGTTTTGCGCTGGGCTTCCTCGCCGAAACGGGACATTATCGCATAATTGGGCGCCATGTGACCGCGGTCGTATCCGGTCTTTGCGTAATCGGCGGCTTTAGGACTTGATTTGAACGCTTTGTCCTTTTTGAATCCCGGGCGTTTTGCAATCGGGAATTTCGCCTCCTCGGGAATGCGGTACGCGCACCAGACAGGGTGCCTGAGCCTGTTGCTGTAACCGATTGTGAATTCACCCTTTTCGGAGATGATTATATCGTCAGGAGCTTTCGGACTTTTTTTGACCGGCGGACCGGCAAAGAAGATTCTCTCTCCGATATGCGACGTATCGGCGATCTCGCAGACGGCGTCGCTGCCGGTAATTCCCCATGAATCGGTTATATCCGCGAACGGTTCGCCTATGTAGACGAGACTTGATACGAGAATGTCGGGAAGCGAATCATATTTCGCTTCAATCCATTCGAGTGGATGTCTGACGAACCAATTCGCCGTCAGACAGAAAAGCAGGGATATTAAAGTAAGACATATCGCCGCACGCCGCGCCGCCCTACGCCAAAAGACGAGCGAACCGAATTTGTTTTTCCGTTTTCTTTTTGCGGCGCTCATGGCGTTCGCTTATATATCCGAAAGCTCTATACGGATCGTCTTGCTCTTGATCGCCTGTTCGTTGGCCAA
>JAGCJE010000067.1 GCA_017648225.1 Kiritimatiellia bacterium
AAGGGTATGAAGGAGACGGAGAACGATCCTCGTACACACGCTCAGATGCGCCGGCTTCTGCTCTCCCCGTTGACCGCGCTTATCTGCAATTACAACCGGGGTGTTTCGTCGGCTGCCAAGGCGGCGAAAATAGATCTTCCGTCTCGAGATAAGCTTCTTGATGAATTTGAGGCGATCTGTTCTCAATACAAAGTGAAGAGTTTCGGAGAGGGAATGCCTTCGATAGCCGAATTTGTCAAGCTTATGCGCGAAGGCGGGGAGTTACTGAAGAGAAAATAGGAAATTTCAATCTGAATAACCGATAAGGAGAAAAGATGAATACCGACAGACGCGATTTCATGAAGAAGGCCGGCCTTTTCGCGGCGGCGGCATGCGGAGGCGCCGTTAAGGTCGCGGGCGCTCCCGCTGTTCTCGGAGGGAGCGATGGCCCCGCCGATTATACGACAGATGTTCTTGTCGTCGGCGGCGGCCCTGCCGGCGTGTGCGCGGCGATCGCGGCGGCTCGCAACGGCGCGAAGACTCTCGTTATCGAAAAAAGCGGAATGCTCGGCGGAATGGCTACGCAAGGGCTCGTGGGTCCGTTTATGACATGCTACGACAAGGCCGGAGAGAAGATGATCATCCGCGGCCTTTTCGAAGAAATCGTCGAGCGTCTCGTCGCGCGCGGCGGAGCGCTTCATCCCAAAGGCGTTTTCGGCAACGGCCCGTATTCGGCGTGGATTCCGAAAGGCCACGACCACGTTACGCCGTTCAACCCCGAAGAGCTTAAAGTCCTTCTCGATGAGATGTGCGCCGAAGCCGGCGTAAAAGTCCTTTTCCACACGATGTTCCTCGAGCCTGTCGTTAAAGACAACAGGGCCGCGGGAGCACGCGTTTTCGGCAAAGGCGGGCCCAAAACCGTTTCGGCCAAGATCGTTATCGACGCTACGGGCGACGGCGATTACGCGTACCGCGCGGGCGTGCCGTGTACACTCGGCGACGGCAACGGGCGGCTTATGCCCGCGACGATGTTTTTCCACGTATGCAACATCGACTCAAAGCGTCTTATCGCAGATATCGAGGCCAATAAACATACGTTTCACAAAAAGGACGGCGTAAGCTATCGCGGGTTTCACTGGTATGTGACGAAGGCGATCGAAGCGGGCGAGTGGGATTTGCCGCGCCGCTGTCTAAATATGTACCGCGGCGTCGGGCCTGACGTGTGGCTCGTCAACAACGGGCGTATTCCCGGAGTCGATTCGACCGACAGCGAGAGCCTTTCCAAGGCCGAAGTCGAAGGCCGCCGCCAGACGAAGGTTATGATGGATTTCCTGCGCAAGTACGTGCCCGGGTGCGAGAATATCGTTCTTATGGGGACGGGCAGCACGGTTGGCATTCGAGAGTCCCGCCACGTCGAAGGCGAGGCTATGCTCAAGGTCGAAGACGTTATGAACGGCGTCGTCCCCGAAGACAGCGTATTTCTCGCCGCCAATTCCGTCGACGTGCACGGCGGCAAGAATAATCCCATGGTTTCGTCGTACAAGACGATCAACGCCAACTGGTACGGCGTATCCTACCGCTGTCTCGTCGCTAAGGGCGTCGAGAATCTTCTTCTCGCAGGGCGATGTCTTTCGGGCGAACCTGCAGCGGCAGGCGCGGTGCGCGTGATGCCCCCTTGCATGGCGATGGGCCAGGCAGCAGGAACGGCCGCCGCGCTTTGTCTGAAATCCGGCAGAACGCCACGAGACCTTGAAGGGTCAAGGCTTGTGGAAGCGCTTAAGGCCCAGGGTGCGTTTCTTGGCTGAAGAAGGGTATGATCATGATTAAACGATTTGCATTGATGTTTTTCTCGACTGTCGCAATGTGGTGCGGTGCGGCGAACACGGACGGCTGCGACATATATTTGCTGATTGGCCAGTCGAACATGTCGGGGCGCGGAGCGCTGAGTGCCGAAAACGCGTTGCCGAACGACAGAATCGTCAAATTCTCCAAGAAAAAGAAGTGGGTTCCGGCGCGAGAGCCTCTGCATTTCGACCGCAAGAGCTGCGGTGCGGGGCTTGCGATGAGCTTCGCCCGAAAAATGGCGGATGCGTCACCGGCTCGGACGATTGCGCTCGTTCCCTGTGCGGTCGGCGGGACGCCGCTCCAGCGCTGGTGCCCTGAGGGTGATCTCTACAGCAATGCTGTCGTTCGGGCTCGCGCGGCGCTCAAGAAAGGCACCCTGAAGGGAATACTCTGGCATCAGGGATGCGCCGACGCGAACAACATAACGAATGCCCGGGCCTATGCCGCACGCCTCGTTCCGATGGTGGCCAGGCTGCGCAAGGATATCGGTGCAGAGGATGTCCCCTTTGTCGCCGGAGAACTGCCGCGCTTTCTCTCGCGCTATGTGGAGAAGAACGGCCATCATCATCACTGGCCGATTGTCAATGCGCAGCTCGCCGAAGCTGTTTCAAGGATTCCTCATGCGGCGCTTGTTTCGAGCGAAGGGCTGGACGACTGCCGCGACGACCTTATTCACTTTGAGACGCCGTCGTTGCGCAAGCTGGGTGAACGTTACGCCGAAGCGATGTTGCGTCTGCAGGCTGAAGGCAAGACGGCCCAGGAAAACGACCATGTCAAGGAGTTGCCGCCTTTCGTCGTCGGAGCCGACTCGCTTGATCCGGCAGGCGGTCACGTACAGGGGATCGCAGCGAGCGAGGATGCGCTTTACATATCGCAGATGACGCGGATCGTAAAGCTGGATTGGAAAGGGAATGTGCTTGCGACGCGCAATGTGCAGTCGCACACCGGCGACATCGCCTGGCATGACGGGGAACTCTACACCGCCGTTGCGGTTTATCCCGAACGCAAAGAGGGTCGCATACAGGTCTTTGACAAGGATCTGAATCTTCTCAGGGAGACGACCATCGACCGCACGATCGACGGCATTGCGTATGCCGACGGCGTTTTGCTTGTCGGGATGGGCGCAAAGGAGCAGCCTTCTTCGAAGCCGCATCGCGTGAACATTCTCGGGCGCTTCGATGCTAAGACGCTTAAGGAAATCGCTCCGCGCTCCGAATTCGAGTACGGTCACGACACCGTGTTCGGTTTTCAGAATATCGCATTTGACTCAGGGTGTTTCATCGCATCGTTCTATTCCGTCAAGGGTTCGCCCGAAGTCGTGTTCTTCGACAGGAATCTCAAAGTTCTCGGCACGGCTTACGCGCAATGCAATCAAGGTTTCGACATTCTGCCTAAGTCGATGCGCGCTGATGGCCGGCGGTTCGTGCGCGCTAAGACGACCGTCTCAAAGTCTCCGCCTGCGGTTTCGTGCGAGTTTGACTTTATTGAACTGAAGCGGCTTGCGGCGAGTCAGGCGCGAATCAAGCCGCCGGAACCCAATGTGATGCGCACAGAGGCGAATTCGCCGGTCGTCAAGGAAGTGCGCCTCGAAGCGCAGTTCGTCGTCTGCGGCGGAGGATTGTCGGGAATATGCGCCGCGATATCCGCTGCCCGGCGTGGGGTCAAGGTGGTTCTCATTCAGGATCGTCCCGTTCTCGGCGGCAATGCATCCTCGGAAATGCGCATGGGCATAATGGGCGCGGCGGGAGACCAGAACAAGGAGGCGGGAATCCTCGAAGAGCTGCAGCTGAAGAACTTCTACTACAATCCGCTCCGTCGCTACACGATGTGGGATGATGTAATGTACTCCGCCGTCATTGAGGAGCCGAACATCACGCTGCTTCTCAATACGTCTGTGGACGGCGTGGAGATGGACGGCGAGAAGATCGCCGCCGTTAAAGCGTGGAATTCCAATGCGTACACGCGCTACGTGGTCGCGGGCCGGCTTTTTGCCGACTGCACCGGAGATGGAATTCTCAGGCTTTCGGGCGCGAAGTTCAGGCACGGGCGCGAGTTGCCGTCTGAATTCGGAGAGGATTTCCTTCAGGGCGGCGGTGACGCTCGCACGATGGGCAACTCCATTCTCCTGCAGTTGCGCAAGACGGATGAGGATCATCCGTTCCATGCTCCAAAATGGGCGTACAAGTTTACGGACGAGGACTTTGTGAATGACGAAAAATCGAAGAAGAAGGGAAGCCATTATTCCTACAAGCGACTATATCCGAACAACAACAACTTCTGGTGGGTTGAATTCGGCGGCAATTTCGACACGATCGCGGATGCGAACGAGATACAGCTTGAGCTCAAGAAGATCGCCTACGGCGTTTGGGATTACATGAAGAACCATCCCGACGGACGCTGCAAGGGGTACGATCTCGACTGGATCGGTTCGCTGCCCGGCAAGCGCGAAAGCATCCGTTTTGTCGGCCCGAGAATCATGACGCAGCACGATGTGATGAGCGGAGGCCATTTTGAGGATGTTGTCGCATACGGCGGCTGGACGCTTGACGATCACCATCCCGACGCGTTTTGGCGACGTGGCCACTTGAGTCAGCACCACCGCTGTCCTTCGCCGTTCGGGATACCGTTCGATTGCCTTTATTCCGTGAACGTACCGAACCTGATGTTTGCAGGTCGCGACATATCCGTAACGCACATGGCGCTCTCGGCAACGCGCGTGATGGCGACCTGCGCCATGATCGGGCAGGCGGTCGGAACCGCCGCGGCAGTCTCCTTCAGGCATGGCGGGATCATGCCTGCGCAGGTGCGGGCGAAGCACATTGCGGAACTCCAGGCCGATCTCGAGGACGACGACTGCATGCTCCCGTTCCGTTGGCGCAAGGTGAACGCTCTTACCCGCTCGGCAAAGACCATGGCTCAGAACGAGCCTCTCAGGAGCGGAATCGACCGCTGGACTTCAGCTGAAACAGAGAACGGCGTATGGGTCGAGCCGGGTGCGGAGACGATGGTTTACGAGTGGGACGGGCCTCAGCGGATATCTGGCGCGCGTATCGTCTTCGACTCGGTCATGAAAGGCACGACGAAGCGCATGATGAAGCTTGAGGCCGAAAAGACACGCGTAAAGATGCCTGCGCCGCTGGCCAAGGTGTTTCGCGTCGATGCGCGAGTCGGCGGCGAATGGAAGACGGTCTTCGCGGACAACCTCAACATTCTGCGCCTTCGCAAGATTGCGTTCGATCCTGTGGATGCTGACGCGATAAGACTCGTTGTGGAGGAGGCGTGGGGCGGCGGGAAGGCTCATGTGTTTGCGCTGGATGTCAGGTAGGTTTAGGTTGAGTAGACAAGTGGACAGATGACCATGACAGGATGTCGAATATGACACGTGCGTGAAACGTTCAAAACAAGGTGATATCATGAAACACAGACACATCGCTCTTTATCCAAGCGTAATGTTCAAGGTGATCAAAATCTTGAAATCGGGCAAGGGCGACAGAAAATGCGGTGCGGAGAGCCTCAAGGCTGCAACGAAATGAAATGTGATTCCCGCAGATTCTCCAGGATGCAGTGGCGCGTGCTTATCGCCACGATGATCGGATATACGCTTTTCTACTTCATGCGGAAGAACTTCTCTTTCGCAATGCCGGGTCTGGAGCAGGACTGCGGAATATCGAAAAGCCAGCTGGGCAGCTTTCTCTTCTGGGGCGGCATCGTGTACGGCGTCTCGAAATTCCTCAACGGCTTCATCGGCGATCGCGTCAATTCACGTAAGATGCTCTGTTTAGGACTGGCGGCCTGCATACTCGTCAACGTCGCGTTCGGTTTTGTGCCGTCTTTCACGACCGGCGCTTCAACGGTGTGGGCGTTCGGACTGTTGCTGATTCTGAACCAGTTTTTTCAGGGGACGGGCTTCCCGCCGTGCGCGAGATTGATCGCGTTCTGGGTTCCTCCGAAGGAACTTGCGACTAAAATGAGCGTTTGGAACACGAGCCATTCAATCGGCGGCGGCGTGGTGGCGAAATTGTGCGGCGTTATAATGGGATTGGGGGTTCTCGGTGCCGCGAATCAAGGTGTCGGGATGTGGAAGTGGTGTTTCTGGACGATGGCGATAATGGGCTTTCTCGGGCTTCTTGTCATGTGGTTTATCCTGCCGGGAACGCCTGAGGAAGAGGGGGTCTCGATACCTTCCGGCAACGGGGATAGAAAGACGACGGCTGTTCCTTCGCTTGAATGCGGGTCAAGCGCATTGAGTGACGTTTTTCTCAATCCTGCGATATGGATGCTCGGCCTTTGCAATTTTACGATAAATGCCGTGCGCTCGATTGTTGCGGACTGGGGGCCGACGATGCTTCAGGAGGCAAAGGGCTTTTCTTCTTCCGAGGCGGGGACGGTTATCATGCTGTTCGAATTTGCGGGAATCGGCGGAATGCTTTTGAGCGGATGGCTTACGGACAGACTGTTCGCAGGACGGGCTCCGAGGCTGTGTGCGATTCTGATGCTTTTTACGGCGGTGTTTTTAGTTCTCTTCTGCGCGGTTTCATCGCCCGTGCTGTCTTCTTCGGCGTTGATTCTCGCCGGGTTCATGCTTTACGGGCCTCAGGCTTTAACCGGCGTTTCGGCGACCAATCTCTCGTCGAAATCTTTAACCGGTACCGCGATAGGCTTCATCTCGTTGTTTTCGTATATCGGGGTTTCGGTTTCCGGTAAAATGTGCGGGAGTCTCGCGCAGAGTTCTGGCGGGTGGTCGCTGCCGGTGTATACCATGGCCGTCACCTCTGTCGTCGGCATGGCGTTTTTTGTGACGCTTTGGAGGATGCCGGCCAGCCGGTCGGGAGATTGAAGTTCAAATATCCGTATAACCTGTAACTTTGATTTTAACTTTATTTTGACATAAAAGTCATGCGCGATATGAAAAACATATTCCTCTCTGTCTCGTGTATTCTTCTTGCGGCGATTGAAGCTTCAGGATTTTCCATCACGAATGATATCGGCTATCTGGAGCGTAAATGGCGCACCGGCGCCGTTGACGCGTCGACAGGGCTTGACGCGGCGGGAATATTGGCTGAATGGAAGAAGATTGCCGACAGCGACGAGAGTTCCTGGCAGACAAAAAAAGCCAGGATGTTCGCCTTGGGGTGTGATCGCACGGCGATCGGCGTCTCTCATCACGATTGGTTTCCCGCCGTTTCGCCTTGGTCGTTTCATCGGGGGCATCCGATGAAAGCGATAATGAGGACGCGCGCCGCCGAGGTTGACAGGCTTCGGTCCCCGTCGCTTCCTAAGAAAATCGCCGCTGGTACGAAAGACGGCAGCTGGGTGGTCTGGAAGGATTACAGCCATTGCGCTCCGGACTGGGATGATATTATAGCTCTCGGCTTTCCAGGGATGCGCGCGCGGCTTGTCGACAACTGGAAGGATACGGAATATTACCGTGCGCGCATCATCGCGGCGGACGCTATGTTGAGGTTTGTCGACCGGCTTGAGCGTTACGCGTCGGAGAGAGCGGCAAAGTCGGACGACAGGCGTTTAAAAAGCCAGGCGCAATCCCTTAAACGGTTAAGCGCCGGCAAGCCGCTTACCGCTTATGACGTTTTGATGTTCATATACCTTGAGTGGGTGATGGGTGAAAATTTCGACTATTTCAAGGTGCGTACGCTTTCAAATTTGGATCGTATACTTACCCCGTTCTATCGGGCGGATATTGCCGCAGGGCGAACGACAGAAGAGGAGTTCCGCGATCAGATAGCCCACTTCTGGTGGCAATGGGGCTCGATAGACAATTACTACGGCCAGCCGGTTTATCTTGGAGGAACGAAAGCGGACGGCACGACGGAGTATTCGGAAGTGTCGCGCATCATTCTTGAGGTGCACGACGCTCTCGCATTGCCGACGCCTAAAGTTCACGTTAAAACGGGGCCTTCTACGCCCGACTGGGTCTGGAACAAAACTCTCGATCTCGCCCGGCGTCAGCGTTCCGTCACCTTCTGCGGCGAGGAGCCTCTCGCACGGGTTATAACCGGGCTTGGCTATTCAGCCGAGCAGGCCCGTACGTGCGCTATATGGGGTTGTTACGAATGGGGGATTCTTGACAGCTGCAACGATACGATCCCCTCGTACATCAGCGCGATAAAGCCCATAGAAAAACTTCTTCAACGCGCGGCGGCCGGCAAGTTCGACGCAAAGGATTTCGCGACATTCCGGGAAGAGTATTTTAGACTTTTGGAGAAAACCTCCCGGGACGCCAGGCTTTACTCGTTTGAAACGGAGCGGTGGGTTCATGAAGTCAATCCTTCGATGCTTTTTTCTCTCTCGATAGGCCACAGCGTTGAAACGGGTCGGGACGCGTTTCATGACGGAACCGCGAGCGGCAACAACTCCCATCTTCTTCTTGTCGCCCTTGGAACGGCCGTTGACGCGCTTCTGGCGGTCGAGGATGTCGTATACAAAGAGCGCCTTATGACCTTGCAGGAGTTCGGCAAGGTCATGAAGAGAAACTGGAAGGGGCATGAGGAACTTCGTCTTAAGATGCTCCGTTCAAAACGCAAATGGGGCAATAATGTCCCCGATGCCAACGCTCTCGGGCGGGAAATCGCCAGGCGCTTCGCCAAAGAAACCAACAATCTCCCGAATTCACGCGGCGGAAGATTCGTTTCGGGCGGGCACAGTTCCCGCCGATTCATAGATTTCGGCAACAAGACCGGCGCGACTCCCGACGGCAGAAAAGCCGGCGAAGAGCTCTCGAAGAATCTTTCTCCGGCAGTCGAATCAGATTCGGAGGGCGTAACCGCACTCATTAATACGATAGCATCAATAGATCCCTCCGATATGCCGATGGATTTGCCGTTGGATGTGATGCTTCATCCTTCGGCGGTAGAGGGAGAAAAGGGACTTCAGGTAATGC
>JAGCJE010000068.1 GCA_017648225.1 Kiritimatiellia bacterium
AAATCGCCCAATTGGAGGCGGCCTCGCGCGAGGCGATAATGCGCAACGAGCGCCTTAAGGCTGATGAGGCCAAATTGAAGGTTTCGTTCGAGAGGTCCTCGGCGGTTTTGTCCGAAGTGCGCTCCAGGGCCGACGCAGCGCGTCAGGTCGAGGCCAATCAGCTTGAGCGCCACGAGAACGCCAAGAACGCGCTTGAGACTCTGCGCAACGAGATTCAGGACGCCCGCGATCATCTCGGCGAAATGCAGGCCGAAGCCGCCGCTAAGGAAGCTCAGCTCGCGATGCTCAAAGACGAGGCGAAGGCCAAGAAGATTCTCGAAAATATTTTTGAAAATACAGATGGCGCGGTTAAGATCGCCGCAGTCGAAACGGGTAAGGAAGGCGTCGAGATAAAGGAGGGCGACCGCCTTGTCGAGCACATCGATCTTAGCGAAGATCAGGTTGAGACGGCGGAGCAGCTTCTCGGCGATATGGTTCTCGCGGGTGGCGCGAACGGTGTCTGGAATCCTTCGACCTCGATCGAGCCTTTGTCGGGACACAAGTCGCCGATTACCGAGGCGGAACTTTCACTTGAAGAACTTAAAGCTAAAATCGAATCTGCCAAAGAGACGCTCTCTACAGGAGCGGAGAGAATCGCCGCGCTTACGTCGGCTCTCGCCGAATCCGAAGCGGCTCTAACGGAGGCGCGCCGCATTGCCGCACAGGCGGAGGGCGAGGCTGCTACGCTCGAGCGCGATTTCGAAAGCGTGAAGGCGCGTTTAGAAAGCGTATCAAACGAGCTTTCCGTAGCGATGAAGGCCGATGCCGACGATTCGGAGCGCCGCGTGAATCTCGCTAACGAGCTTGAAGAGGTAATCGCGAAGCGTGACGCGTATATGGACAGCGTAGGCAATCTTCAGGAAGAGCTGCGCGTCATGGAGATCGATAACGTGAGTGAATCCCAGCGCCTTACGGAGCGTCGCATCGCGGCGAGCCAGATGGAGCAGGAGCTTTCGTTCGTCGGCCAGCAGTCCGACAGCGCGAATCAGCGCCGCGAAGAGCTTGAGCGCGCCATCGAGGGCCGCGCGAGCGGAATCCGCGGCTACGAGGAATCGATTCAGCGACTTACCGAAGAGAGCGGAGATCTTTTAGACAGCCTCGAGACCTTGAAGGCCAAGGCGGCCGACTGCCATGTCCGTATGGACGAAGAGCGCGCCCGCCGAGGCGAGATGATGGAGAAGCTTTCCGCCGCCGACAGCGTACTCGCGTCGAAACGCGCAGGTCTCGATCAGGCTCGAGACTTCCGCTCTAAACTCGAGGTTCAGGCGGCCGAGTCGACGATGCGCCGCCAGAATATCTACGATCATCTTCAAGATGAATATGGGCTTTTCGCGGATGCAGTTTTGCGTGAGCCTGACCCTGAATGGAAGAAGGGTGTCGTTCCTCCTCTCGAAGAATTGGAGGCGAAGGTTTCGCGCCTTCAATCCGAGATCGCCGCGCTCGGTCCCGTAAATATGGTCGCTATCGACGAGTGCCGCGAGCTTGAGGAGCGCTACGCCCGCGAGAAGGCCCAGGAAGAAGATCTTCTCGCCGCGAAGGCTCAGATTCTCGATCTTATCAACAATTTGAACACGACCTCGTCCGATATGTTCAAGAAGACGTTCGAACAGGCGAACGCCAACTTCCAGACGATGTTCACTAAGCTTTTCGGTGGCGGCGAGGCGAGGCTTGTGCTCCTTGAGAACGCGGAGGATCCCCTCGAATGCGGCATCGACATCATTGCGCGTCCTCCGGGTAAGCGCCCCCAGTCGGTTACGCTTCTTTCGGGCGGCGAGCGCACGATGACGGCGGTAGCGCTTCTCTTCTCGATCTTTATGATCAAGCCGGCTCCGTTCTGTATGCTCGACGAGCTCGACGCGGCTCTCGACGACGCCAACATCGGCCGCTTCGTCGAACAGCTCAAGGAGTTCCTCGTGCAGTCCCAGTTCCTTATCATCACCCACAACCAGCACACGATCGCGGGATCCGATCTCGTTTACGGCGTAAGCCAGCAGGAGAAGGGCGTCTCGCGCATCATTTCGATGAGGCTTTCGGATCTCGGGGT
>JAGCJE010000069.1 GCA_017648225.1 Kiritimatiellia bacterium
AAAATCGGCCTTGAACTTTTTACGGCTGAAGGCCCTGATGTCGTGAAGGCCGTCAAGGATCTCGGCAAGAAGGTCTTCCTCGATCTTAAATTTCACGATATTCCCCGCACCGTTGAGCGTGCGGTCCGCTCTGGCGGCAAGCTCGGCGTTGATCTTATGACGATTCATTCGATCGGCGGCAACGCGATGATCAAGGCTGCGGCTGACGCCGCCGCCGAATTCGGCGCTGCGGCCCCCAAGATTCTCGCCGTAACCGTTCTTACCTCGCTCGACGAGGCGGACCTCAAGGATGTCGGTATTCTCTCGCGCACTCCCGCCGAGCAGGTCCGCTCCGCCGCATATCTCGCCGTCGCGAGCGGCGCCAACGGTCTCGTCTGCAGCCCGAAGGAGGTCGGTGTTCTTTCTAAGTCTCTGCGTGCTGGTACGGTATTCGTCACGCCGGGAGTTCGTCCCGCAGGCGCGGCTGTCGGCGACCAGAAGCGCGTCGCTACACCCGCCGATGCCGTCCGCGACGGAGCGACCCACCTCGTTGTCGGCCGTCCGATTCTCGCCGCCGCCGATCCTTCCGCCGCGGCCCGCGCGATTCTCGCCGAGATGGCTTCCGTAGCCCTTTAAGAAAGGTCCGGCGCCGTGAAACTTAAGATCAATAGAGAGTTCCTGTTGCGACACGTTTTCTCGCTGGCGGTCTTTGTCGTTCTCGGCGGCTGGTTCGGCTTTGACGCGTTCGTGCGCTATCCGCGCTCGGACGCGCGCGCTCTTTACGTGTCGATCGAGAAGTCCGAGCCGGGAGAAAAAGTCGATCTGGAATCCTTCAAGGCCCAAAAGGTCCAGACCCAGCGTCTTATGGCTTCTTTCGCGCTTTTGGCCGCATCTCTCGTAGGCCTTCATCTCCTCTGTGTCGCCCGCTTCCGATTCGAGTTCGACGAGAGTGGTTTTTCGCTCGGCGATAGACGCTTTTCGTATTCGGACATAAAGGATATCGATAAATCAAAGTGGGAGAAAAAGGGTATTTTGACGGTCTCCGGCGACGGCTTTAAGATTTGTCTCGACGCGTGGCATCATATCGGCGTAAAAGAGTTTTACGCGAAGCTCGCCCGCTGAGATTTCGCAAAAGTTGTCCGATGTGGTATAATATTTTTGCAGTGAATAAAATAAAAAAAAGGTGGATACAGATATGAAGGCTAAAAAAACGTTGGCGGCCTTGTTTTGTTGCGCAATGGCGGCTGGTATGTTCGCGGCGGGTATTCCTTTGCCGGAACATCCGCGTCCCGACTGGGAGCGCGCCGATTGGGTCAATTTGAACGGAGTTTGGGATTTCAGTTTCGAAACGAATTCCTACAATCAGAAGATTACCGTTCCTTTCGGCTGGGGCTCAAAGCTTTCGGGCGTTGAAATGCAGAAGGATAAGGATACCGGTTATTACAGGAGGTCCATCACCGTTCCTTCCGCGTGGAAGGGGAAGCGCGTTTTCGTCGTCGTCGGAGCCGCCGATCACGACACGGAGTGTTTTATCGACGGAACGCCGCTCGGCAAGCATATCGGCGGCTATACTCCGTTTGAATACGAGATTACCGATTTCATTCGCTGGGGCGAGCCTCAGAATGTCGAATTCAAAATCTGGGACCCGGACGATCAGACGGCCCGCGACGGTCATTATCTTTACGGTAAACAGGGTTATGGCAACGCGCGCGGCATCTGGCAGACCGTCTATCTCGAGGCGAGAGGTATGAATTATTTCGATTATACCCGCTTTACGCCGAGCATCAGAAATTCCACTGTAACCGCGAATCTGCGTCTCGGCGCTCCCGCGAAGTCCAAGCTCGTATCAAAGATCACCCTCGACGGCAAAACGACGAATGTCGTATTCAATCCCGGAGAAATCGAGAAGAGCGTCGAGATCAAGATCGCGAATCCCAAACTTTGGGATCTCGACAATCCTTACCTCTATGATGTATCGCTTACGCTTTCGCCCACGTCCCAGTCATGGAAGGCTGATAAGGTTAAGACATATTTCGGGTTCCGCGAAATCGGCACCGGTCTTAATTCCAACGGCGACAATTACGTTACGCTGAACGGAAAGCCGATTTATCTTCAGCTCTGCCTCGATCAGAGTTATCATCCAGACGGGTGGTACACGTTCCCCAGCGACGAGTTCATGAAGAACGACCTTCTTATCTCCAAAAAGCTCGCTCTTTCAGGAAATCGCATTCACATCAAAGTCGAAATTCCCCGCAAACTCTATTGGGCCGATAAGCTCGGTCTTCTTATTCAGGCCGACGTCCCCAACGCGTGGGGCGATCCGAGCGAGCAGATGTTCGAGGAGCACTGGAAGTGCTTTGAAGATATGCTCAAGCGTGACTACAACCATCCTTCGATCTATCAGTGGACTCTCTTCAACGAGACATGGGGACTAAAGTCCAACCGTTCGCTCGCCATGGGTCTTGCCTCCGGCGACAAGAGCGGTCGACCGATGTTCCGCCCCTGGACCCAGCGACGCGTCGCCGACGCCTATTTCAAGGCTAAAAAGCTCGATCCCACGCGCATCGTGGAAGACAACTCCCCCTGCAACCGCGACCATATCGTGACCGACGTGAACACGTGGCACTCTTATGTCGCCGGTTACGGCTGGGATCAGCGAGTAGAAGATATCTGCAACAGTACTTATAAGGGCTCGAAGCACAACTATATCGGCGGCTTTGTCCAAACGGGCGTTCCGATGATGAACTCCGAGTGCGGCAACGTCTGGGGTTACAACGGCTCGACGGGCGACTGCGATTTCTCATGGGATTATCACATGATGATGAACGCTTTCCGCCGCCGCCTTAAATGCGCCGGCTGGCTCTATACGGAACATCACGACGTGATCAACGAGTGGAACGGTTATGTCCGTTTCGACCGTTCGCCCAAATACGATGGCATGGACGAACTCGCGGGAATGACGTTGAAGGACTTCCACGGCGAAGCCGGTATTGTCTTCTTCGGCAAGCGAGGCAGCGAAATCGGCGAGTTCATCGCTCCCGGCGCTAAGTATACTATTCCTGTAGGCCCCTCGCTCATAACCGACAAGTTTAACGGTCAGAAGCTTACTCTTGCGATGAGCGCATGGTGGTATGACGAGAAGGGCGCCAAGGTTACGGTTCCTGAATCCAGGCTCAGCAAGGTCGTCACGGCCAAGGGGTGGAAGGCAGAGAAACTTTGGGACGTCGTTTTCGATGCTCCTAAGACTCCTTCCTGCGGCTGCGTTGTCTTCAGGCTTCTCGCCGGAGAAAAGGAGATCGCCCGCAACTTCTGGTCGTTCTCGACGGTAGAAGCCAACGCGTCCATGGTAAAGCCCGTCGCGTCGAACTGGTCGCTCGGCACTGCCGAAGTTCTCGACGGACTTAAGATCAACGGTTTCGGCAAGGGCTTTTTTGAGTACGAACTCGCAGCCCCCAAGGAGGGCGGCGTATTCAGAATCGAACTTTCCGCCAAGCGCAAGAACGCGAAGGATTACAAGGACGATCTGAAGACCTCGACTCTCGACTACATGCTCGGCGGCGGTGCGTCCGATCGTTCCAAGAATCCTAACAGCTATCCTCAGACTTGCGATGTAAAATTCCCTGCTAATCTCAAGGTCATCATCGACGGCAAGGTCGTTTCCGAACAGGTTCTTCCCGATGATCCCGCCGACCATCGCGGAATTCTCTCGTGGTTCTCCCAGCTTCGCGACCGCAAAATGCGCGAGGCGGGCAGCTACGGATATCTGGTCGAGGTTCCGGTTGCGGCGGATCAGGTCAAGAACGGCAAGGTTAAAATCCGTCTTGAGTCTGACGCGGGACTCGGCGTTTACGGTCCTCGTTTCGGACGTTATCCGCTTGCACCTGCGGTAATGCCTAAGTAATTCTGTTAACATGACGAATGTTGATGTAATCATAGCGGGAGCGGGCATTTGGGGCTCGACTCTCGCTCGTCGTTTTGCGGAAGCGGGGCGTAAGGTTCTTGTCCTGGAAAAACGTCGTCATGTCGGCGGGAATGTCCGCTGCGAGATAGATGCCGAGACGGGTATCGAGATTCATTCTTACGGTTCGCATATTTTCCATACCTCGCTGCCAGAGGTTTGGGAGTTTATAAATCGCTTTACGGATTTTAACGGGTATCAGCATAAAGTTCTCGCCCGGTATAAAGGGAGAACGTACTTTCTGCCGCTCGGACTTGCTCTCGTAAACGCGTTCTTCGGCGTTGAGCTTACGCCTGCGGAATTGCCTGCGTTTATGGCGGACGAGGCTCATTCGTCGGCGATTTTCGACGCGTTCTTCAGAGGCTACACGTCCAAGCAGTGGGGCAGAGCTCCGGAGGATGTTGATCCGTCGATTATAAAGCGCGTTCCCGTAAGAGCGACTTACGACGTCAATTACTTCAACGATTACTGCCAGGGAATTCCTTCGGACGGTTACAATTCCATCTTTGAGAGACTTCTTGATCATCCGAACATTAAGGTTCGATGCGATGCCGGCGTAAGACTTGAAAACGGAATCATTAAGGTCGGAGCTGATGACTTGCCCGGAGTTCCCGTTTATTATTCCGGGCCTGTCGATGCGCTTTTCAATTACAGGCTAGGAGTTCTTCCGTGGCGTACTCTTAAGTTTGAAACGGAGAAGCTTGATATCGCGGACTATCAGGGCACGAGCGTCGTAAATTATACAGAGGTCGAAGTTCCGTATACTAGAATCCACGAGTTCAAGCATTATCATCCTGAGCTCAAAGAGATAATGGCGAAGCCCAAGACGATAGTGATGCGCGAATACTCGGCCGAATGGAAGTTGGGCGACGAGCCTTATTATCCGATAGATACGGCTCAATCCCGCGAACTTTTAGCCGCTTACAAGGCTGAAGCCGAAAAGATTCCGAATCTTATTCTCGGAGGGCGGCTCGGAGCCTATAAATATTTCGATATGGATAAATCGATCGAAAGCGCATTGAAGATCGAAATCAGTGAATAAAAAGGGAACGGACCCCGGAAAACGAGGAATATGAAATGAAGAAAATTATTTTTGCAGGACTTGCGTTTTTAGGCGCATTAAGCGCATTTGCCGCAGAATACAAGGTTGAAGACTGGAATCTTGAGGCGCGGAAAAAATTCGCCGAGCAGCGCTTCGGTGTTTATTTTCATTGGGGTCTTTACGCCAACTACGCTCAGGGCGAGTGGTACTTGAAAGACGGCAAGGTCAACGAAGAGGCGTACTCGCGCATGATGCACGGTTTTTATCCGTCGAAGTTCAATGCCCGCGAATGGGTTAAGGTCGTAAAGAACGCGGGCGCGAAATACATTACCGTCACCTCGCGCCATCATGACGGTTTTTCACTTTGGCCTACAAAGGTCGATGACGGCTACAATATCGCCAACACCCCGTTTAAACGGGATATTCTGGGTGAGCTCGCCGAGGCATGCCGCGAAGAGGGTATTCAGCTCAACTTCTATTATTCGCTGATGGACTGGCACCGCAAGGACTATCCCGCTGGCTATCACGCCAAGCAGGTCGAGGTTCCCGGGCGCAAGGGGGATTACGCTTCGTATAAAAAGTTTATGCTGGGCCAGATCGCCGAGCTGATCGAAAATTACAAGCCGGGCAACATCTGGTTTGACGGCGAGTGGGAGCACGTGAAGCACGAGGAGGACGGCACCTGGACTCGAAAGCTCGATTGGGAGTTTGATTCCATTTACGACTTCATTCATTCGAAGAAGACGCTCGTAGCTAACAACAATCACCAGCCGATTCGTCCGAAGGAGGATATCCAGCTCTTTGAGCGTGATCTTCCCGGCGATACGACCGGCGCGATTTTCTCGGCTAATCAGCCGATGGTCAACGATAGGCCTATCGAGCAGTGCGATGTTATCCAGCACGGCGTCTGGGGTTATAAAATCGCCGAAAACCGTTTCCGTACGCCCGACGACGTCGTGGCGCTTATCGTACGCGCGGCCGCGAAAAACTCTAACCTTCTTATGAATATCGGTCCCGACGGTTCGGGGCAGCTGCCTAAAAAGGCCGTCGATGTAATGGAAGAGGTCGGTAAGTGGTTCGCTAAAAACGGCGAGTCTGTCTACGGCACAAGCGGTTGCCCGATAGCCGTCGGAAAGGATATCGTCTCGACACGCAAGGGTCGCGATCTTTATCTTCACTTCCTTAAAGCCGGCGTAGATGAAATTTCATTTAAGATCGACGGCGAAATCAAAGAGGCTAAATATCTCGCCTGCGGAAAGCCGCTTCCCGTTGTTGTCAAGGACGGCGAGGCGACGGTGAAAATCTCTCGTCCCAAGGACTGCAAGTTTGATATTGTAGTTAAACTTACTTTTAAGTGATTTTAAAGACGTTAATTTCAAGGGAGGTTAAAAATGAAAAAATGGATTATTGCGTCGGTGGCTCTTCTGTCGGCTGTTTTCGCGTCGGCGGAACCCGTTCAGAATGAAAGTGTTCAGAAAAAGTATGAACCTACGTGGGAGTCTGTCGATAAGCGTCCCGTGCCGAGCTGGTGGAGCGAGGCGAAGTTCGGTATTTTCATCCATTGGGGTCCCTATGCCGTTCCCGCGTACGCGCCTGTGCTGCCTAACGGAAAGTTCTCCTGGGACTGTTACGCCGAATGGTATCAGGGTAAGATGATTGCGGGTAAGGAGACTTATTTAAGCCATCATAAGAAATTTTACGGTGACGCTCCCTACGCCAATTTCGCCGCGAATTTCAAGGCGCGATTCTATAATCCCGCCGAGTGGGCGAGCCTTTTTAAGCGCGCAGGCGCCAAATACGTCGTCCTGACCTCCAAGCATCACGACGGATATGCTCTCTGGCCGAGCGCCCAGTCGCCCTATTTCAATTCTGTCGTGCTCGGCTCCGGGCGCGATCTTGCAGGCGAATTCTGCAAGGCTATGCGCGAGGCGGGCCTTAAGCGCGGCTTTTATTTCTCGATGCTCGAATACGCCAATCCCCAATATCCGGGCGGACGCGATTCGAAGAGAACGGAAGCCTCGCTTTCGATCGCTGATTGGAATCGTTTTGTAAACTTCCCCCAGCTTAAGGATCTCGCCGACCGCTACGAGGCCGACATCATTTGGCCTGACGGTGAATGGGATTATACGGGCGACGAGCACGGTTCGGCCGGTTTTCTCGCGTGGCTTTACAACGATTCGAAGGTCAAGGATACCGTCGTCGTAAACGACCGTTGGGGTAAGGATACCCGCGGTCGTCACGGCGGACATTACACGACGGAGTATGGCCACGGCGCAAGCGCGATTAAGGATACCGGCGTTATGCATCCGTGGGAAGAGTGCCGCGGTATCGGCGGCAGCTTCGGCTATAATCAGTTCGAGACGACTGAACATTACATGTCGCGCACGAGGTGCATCAGAACTCTCGTCAGCACGGTTTCGCGCGGCGGCAATCTTCTTCTCAATGTTGGCCCCGACGCCGACGGGCGCATTCCCGCGATTATGGAAGATCGCCTCCTTGCGATCGGCGAGTGGCTGAAGGTCAACGGCGACGCCATTTACGCGACGACCCGCGCTAACATTAAGAGCAACGATAAGGATGTCTATCTTACCGCGAAGGGAGATAAGCTTTATGTGATCGACTTTAAGCGCAATGCTTCCGTCATAAAACTTGAAGGGTTGAATGATGTTCTTTCTGTCGAATTGCTCGGCTCAAAGAATACTGTTGTAAAATATTCGACAAAGGGCGGCAATCTCGCCATCACTCGCGCCGTTCTCTCGTCAGCCGAAGCGCCTTGCGATCATGCTTGGGTCTATGCTGTAACTCGCGGCAAAAAGAATCCCGCTCGTTATCCCGCCAACGCGACGCTTAAGTCGGGCGACGGTCCGCTCGTTCAGGCTCATCGCGGCGGTAAGGGAGAGTTCGACGACAATGCGGTAGGAGCCTTTAAGAATAGCCTTAAAAAGGGCGTCAGGGGCTTTGAAATTGATGTTCGTTTCTCGAAGGACCGTAAGCTCGTCATTATGCACGACGGTAAGGTCGACCGTACGACAGACGGAACGGGCGAAGTTGAATCTCTCACTTTAGAGGAACTTAAGAAATTCCGTCTTGAGGCCTCTTCTGAGCCGATTCCGACGGCTGAGGAAGCTTTCGAGGTCTTTCGCGGGCGCAAGGATTTCTTTATTGAAATCGAAATGAAGGCTTATCCGGGCAAGTTCTACGACAGATACGTTCTTGAGGAATATTGCCGTAAACTCAATGTCGCCGCGCGAAAGATTCTCGCGCCCGGCACATACGCGTTCACGTGTTTCAATCGTGGGACGCTCGAGACGATGC
>JAGCJE010000070.1 GCA_017648225.1 Kiritimatiellia bacterium
CAGCCGAGCGGACGCTTTTCAGATGTGGCGATTTGCGCTGGACTGCGACCCGAAGACGTACTCGTGTACGTCGAGCGGTCGCAAGGACGCGCAAACCGCCCATATCAAAAGGTGAGCACGGTTGCAGCAACATCCGCCGCGATATGAAAAGTCACATCAAGAACAAGGAGTGATAAGATTATAGTTATTACTGTGTTGCAGAATGAATAAAAGCAAATGGGGAAGGGCCCGAATGATTAACGAGTTTGCCTACTTCGTCACAAATTTGATAAAATATTGAGACTATGAAAAAAATAGCTATCTTTTTTGCGCTCTTCTCACTTTGTGCTCAAGGTGCGAAAATTACGGATATAAAGGTAAAGGTTTTAGACGGATTCGGAGGTGACTCCAGTTCTGTTCTGGCCCGCTGCGTCTCAAAGCCAGGCGCCGTTTATGATCCTAATACATTGACCAGTGATGTGACGGCTCTTAAAGACTCCGGCGCGTTTCAGGATGTCAAGGCCGATGCCGTGCGCGTCGCGGACGGTGTTGAAATCGTTTTCAGCGTTTACCGCAAGGTTCGCTTTCAGGCGCCGCTGGCGGTCGAAGGGAACAAGGAGTTTGGTGTTTCGAAAATATTTTCAGAATCTGGCCTTAAAGACGGGTTTCTTTACAGTGAAGGCGATCTCGCCGACGCGGCTCAGAAGGTTCGTGATTTTTACGTAAAGAAATATTATCCCGACGCCAGAGTCACTCCCGTAACGAAAATGATCCCCGGCGGCAACAACTGTACGGTTACGTTCATCGTCGACGAGGGGACTCGCGTAAAAATCAAAAGCTACGATTTTTCGGGCGTTAAAAACGCGGATCCCGCAGATCTCCGCAAGGCGATCGGCGTTTTGCCTTTCTGGGATCCTCGCGCCTGGTTTTTGGATAAGCCAGTTACCAAGGATCAGCTTGTGCAGGCTGTAGATAAGATTAAGGCTCATTACGCCGAGCTGGGATACCTGGACGTCAGGGTAGACTATCCAACGTACATTTTAAATTCCGAAGGTGTCGCCGAGGCGCTTCTTTTCGCGGTGACGGAAGGTCCTCTTTATACGATCGGCTCTCAGAAGATCACAGGCGTCACCCGTTATGCCGTCAAGGACGTATTCGACAAAAGCGAACTTCCCGCCGAAGGCACCGTCGCCGGATCGAAAGAGCTCAATGATGCGGCCAAGCGAATTGAGGTAGTCGTCGGTTCGGGCGATTCCGGCCTCGCCGATTCGCGCGTTGACGTGCTGCGCATTCCGCGCGTCGACAATCCCAATGTTCTTGATATCGTCTATAACGTAACTGAAGGCGTTCCCGTCGTCATCGACCGCGTCCTCATCGAAGGCAACGAATACACTAAGGATAAGGTGATCCGTCGTGAGATCGAGCTCGATCCAGGCGACAAGATGCTCGCGGACCGGGCGGAGAACAGCAAAAAGCGCTTAGAGAGCCTCTATTACTTCAGCCGCGTCAATTATAAGCTTAAGGATTCTTCCCGCGGCAATGCTCCCGACGGCTCCGAATACCGCGATCTCGTGTACGAGGTCGAGGAACTTAAAAATACAGGTCGGTTCAACTTCGGCGTAGGCGCAAGTTCCGTCGATTCGGTATATGTTTCCGGTGAAGTCAATCAGGCCAACTTCGATCTCTTTGCGCCTGATAAGCTTTTCCGCGGCGGTGGTCAGAAGGGTCGCCTTTACGCTCAGGTCGGTCCCAGAATCCAGACCTACGAGGCCGAAGTTTCCGAGCCGTGGTTCATGGACCGTGCGCTTGAACTGACGGTTCAGGCGTATCGCCGTCAGCGCTGGTACGACGAGTACGACGTAATCCGCACGGGCGGCCAGGTTTCGATAGATTATCCCGTCCTGATGTGGATGCCGTGGAAGGGGCTTAAGCATACGGAGGCGTTCGGTCGCTTCGGCGTCGCGCTCTCCGCCGAATTCATCCAGCTCGATGAAATGGAGGAAGGTTACTGGTATAAGGACGGTCGTCCGGTTTCTCTTTCCGAGCCCGGCGGTGAAGACGATAAATACGGCGACGCCTTTGAAGCTGTCGCGCGTTTCTACTGGAGCCGCACCCAGCTCGACAATTTCCGCATGCCGAAGAGCGGAACGCGCTCGCGCGTCTTTTTCGATCTCGCGGGCGGCGACAACCAGTACTGGAGACTCGGTTTTAGCCACAGAAACTATTTCCATCTTTTCAAGGAGTACAATCACGTTCTTATGCTCGCCCTGAGAGCCGAGACCATCGATGCGTTTTCCGACGACGTGCCGATCTACAACCGTTTCTTCCTCGGCGGGCCTAAGTCGATCCGCGGCATCGAATACCGCCATGTCTCTCCGATGGTTTCGCGCAATAGAGACGGCGGCGGCGAATATATGCCGTGGGGCGGTCAGACGCTCTTCTGTATCAACGCCGAATACACGGTTCCGATCGTGAAGTATCTCCGCATCGCCGTATTCTCCGACATGGGAGCGGTAGGCGAAGATGAATTTGACTTCGATGTCAGTGACAATTTTGCATGGACGGCTGGTGTCGGCTTCAGGATTGATATTCCTTCCTTCCCGATCCGATTGGATTTCGCGGCCCCCATCAAGAAACCCGACGATGCTGAAAAGGAAGTTTTCAGCTTTACGATCGGATATGATTTCTGATTTATAAAATACTTAAAAGAAAGGTGTTAAGATGAAAAAACTGTTGATTGCTTTTTGTGCCGCTGCCGTTTGCGCATCCTCGTTCGCCCTTAAAATCGGAACGGTGGATATGGTAGTGCTCGTAAAGAACCACCCTGCATACGAGACGAACAAAACACTTCTTTTAAATACCGAGAAGGATTTTCGCAAGAAGCTTGAAGAGATGAATAAGGAACTTGCCTCCATACAGGAGGAAGGCAAGAAGCATGCGGAAGTAATCCGCAATCCAATGTCATCCCAGAAGGCCAAGGCTGACGCTGAAATGGCTCTCGGAGAAATTCAGAACCGCTATATGCAGCAGCAGCAGAAAATCCGTGCAGAAATGATGCGCAGCCAGCAGGAACTTTCGCAGCTCGAAGCGGGACTCCTCAAGGCGCAGTCAGACGATCTTAAAAAGCGTATTTCGAAATTCGCCGAAAAGAACGGTTATGATGTCGTAATCGATTCGACGGCGGCGTTTTATTCGAAGGATTCATTCAATGTGACCGACGCTATGCTCAAGGAGATGGGCGTCGATCCTGCCAAGGCCAAGAGGGATTGAAGATGAAAGCTAGCGAACTTGCCTCTGTTGTCGGCGGCGTTCTCGAGGGCGAGGATGTCGAGCTTGTCGCCTGCGGCGGCCTTGAAGAGGCCCGCAAGGGAGATTTGAGCTTCTGCAAGGACCCAAAGCACGTTAAACTCGTCGCTTCCACCAAGGCATCCGCCGTTCTTCTTCCTAAAGACTGGCAGGGCGATGCGCCATGTTCCGTCATCCGCGTGGAAGATCCGAATCTCGCGTGTATGGCCGCGGCGAAGATTTTCGCGCCGCCGGAGCCGGTACGCGCCCCGGGCGTCCATCCGACCGCCGTTGTCGATCCTTCCGTCAAACTCGGTGAAGGCGTTCATGTCGGCGCTTTCACGGTGATCGAGAAAGGTTCCGAAATAGGCGCGGGCGCGGGTATCGAGGCTCAGGTCTTTATCGGAGAGGGTTGCAGGGTCGGCGCTAAAACGCATATTTATCCGCAGGTAACTTTTCGCGAGGGAACGGTTGTCGGGGCCGAATGCATCATTCACTGCGGCGTAAGGCTCGGCGGCGACGGATACGGCTTTAACAACGGCCGCCGCGAAGATGGCTCAGTTTATATCGAGAAGATTCCACAACTCGGTATTGTCGAGATCGGCGATGGCGTCGAGATCGGCTCGAATACGACGATCGACCGCGCGAGAATCGGGCGTACGTATATCGGTCCCATGACGAAGATCGACAACCTCGTTCAGATCGGCCATAACGTCAAGGTTAAGGGATATTCAGGCCTTATCGCCCAAAGTGGTATCGCAGGGTCGACGGAAATCGGCTACGGCTGTCTTATTTGGGCTCAGGCCGGAATTTCCGGACACATCAAGATCGCGGACGGCGTTCAGGTCGGGCCTCAGGCGGGAGTTCCCCAGTCTCTCGACGGTTCTGTTAAGTATGTAATCGGTGCTCCGGCGGAATCGATGAAAGAGTTCGGCGGACGGGTTCTCCTTCCCAAGATGCTCGCAAAGCTTAAAGCCGAACTTAAAGAACTTAAAGCCAAGATTGACGCGAAGTGAAGATAATAATAATAAACGGTCCGAATCTCAATCTTCTCGGCACGCGCGAGCCGGAGCTTTACAGTAGCGCCACCTACCAGGATTTAGTCGAGTTCTGCCGTCAGAGCGCTTCTAGGCTGGGCGTTGAAGTTGATATTCATCAGTCTAATCATGAAGGCGTCCTGATCGAACTCATACACGCGGAGAGAGGCTGGTACGATGCGATCGTTATCAACG
>JAGCJE010000071.1 GCA_017648225.1 Kiritimatiellia bacterium
AGAATTCCTGCGACGAGCTCGACACGATCGTCGACGCGGCGAAGGCGATTCCCGAGGTGTACGGCGCGCGTCTCTCGGGCGGCGGATTCGGCGGCAGCTGCTGCCTTCTCGTCGATCCGACGGCTGCCGACAAGATCGCGGCCGCAATCACGAAGGAATACAAGGCGAAGTACGGCGATGAGCCCGTCTGCAGCCTCATCAAGCCTTCCAAGGGCGCTTACATCGTCTAATAAAGCAGGTAGATCTTATGAAAAACATCATACGTGTAGCGGCAGTCGCCTCGACCGTGTTCGCATTGAACGCGGCCGCCGAGGAGCTCGATGACTTTATTGCAAATCTCGACGAGGTCGCCAAGGAGGCCGAAGAGGCCGACAACACCTTGTCAGGCCTTTCCGATAAGAGCGAGGGTGCAGGCAAGAAAGACGCGTCAAAGCCTTTTTACCTCCTGCCCTGCTGCCGTATGGTGGATGGAACGGTTGAGGTTCTCAAACCCGGTGCAAAGGCGTGGGAAAAAGCTGAAGAGGGTAAATATTATCCGCTCGGCTCGAAGTACCGCACCGGTGCGGCCAATTCCCGTCTCAGACTCGCGTTCGGATATTACAGCGAGATTACGCTGGAGGAGAATTCATCCTTCGGAACGATCTATATGCCTATCGGCGAGAAGAAGCGCGGCATCACCCTCGGCACCGGCACGGTGATCGTAAAGATGCCCAATAATCTTCCCGAAGGGCTTTTCACGGTGAACGCGCCGGGTTTCGTAGCCTACAATCCCGCAGGCGAATCCAAGTACGTTTACACGAAAACCGTCGACGGCGACGAGACCGTCGTACGCTGCGTGACGAAGACCCTGTCTCTTAAGGGGCGCAATTTCAACATCCCGTCGATGCGCGCCGCAAACGAGCTTAAGATCCGCACATCCAACGATTTCCTCGTGACGTCGCTTCACGGCAACAGCGGCGATGTTCTAGTAACTCTTGACCAGGGTTGCTTGATAAATCGGGATCTCGGTACGGGTGAGACGAAGGTTGAGGAGAAAAAGCTTGAGTGGAAGCTTTCGCCTCGCACTTCGGTACGCATTTACCGCGGAAAGACGGATCTCGGAAACAATCTCTCCGTCACCGTCATGACCTTCGACGTCCGCGGGCACATGAAGAACAGATGCGCCTTCACCGAACATTGCGTTGAAGTCAATTCCGGAGAACTGGCTCCCGCCTCCAAGAAGGAACAGGAAGAGCTTGCCAAGCGTGTAGCCAACATGACGAGCGGAGCCGAAGATGTTGAAGCCGTTGACACCGAAGTGGTAGACGGAAACTCGTCCTCTTCCGGAGAATCCTCGTCGAGCGGCGGTTCGGACGATCTCAGCCTTTAACGACTGTCGGCAGTTTCATGTAATCATAACAAAGAAAGAAGTAAAGTAAAAATGGTAATTCAGAAGTTCAACAATCTCATCCGCAACAAGTGGGTATGGGGTGTTTTTGCGTTGGCAGTTTCAGCTATTTTCGTTCTCCCCGACGGGTGCCTTTCCGATTCCCGTTACGATGACAAGGCGGAAAACAAGCTTAAAAAGGCGGATCTCGACCGGAGACTTTTTGAAAAATGCCGTTTTCTCGTAAGATCCGCAATGCTGGGAGACCAGAATCTCGAGATGCTGTTCAACCGAGAGAATGCGGACTCCGACTGGAAGTTGTACGCCGCAATGACGGCATTTGACGAAATGGGTGTCGTCGTGTCCGATAAAACTGTCGACGATGAGTTCAATGCCGCTTTCAGTGATCCGAACACGAAGAATTTCGACAAGGCGAAATTCGACGAATTCGCGGCGCGTTTGGGAGTTACCAGGCTGCAGTATAAGGATTATCTGCGCATGCTGATTACCGTCCGTATGGGATTGGCCGCGGTCGGATTTACTTATTCCTCGAATACCACGCTTCAGCGCGATGCGGAATGCTACAGGGCTTCCGACAAATTTACGGTCAGGGTCGCCACGTTTAACGAGGACAAGAAGGCTGCCGACAAGGTTACCGTAGACGACGCCGCCATCCAGGAGTGGTATAACAACGATACCAATACCGTCGCCTCGCTTCGTCTTCCCGACCGCTATAAGCTGAGCTATCTGAAATTGAATGTTGCCGATACGAATATCCTTTCCAAGATTACGGTTACGGATGCCGATATCGAAGCTTGCTATAAAAAGGACTGCGAGGACGGCGAGTATGTCGTTACCAACGATGTGTTCAAGCCTTTGAGCGAAGTGCGCCCGACGATTCTCGCCAAGCTTCAGCGCAAAGCCGTCAAGGACATGGTTTACGATGCGTTTGACGCGAATGAATCCAACGACAGATTCCTTGACGAGTATGCCGCATTGAACAAGACGGTGGTGAAGACCAGCGGCTGGATCTCATTCGAACGCACTCAGTCGATGAGCGCCGAGTTGTACAATTATTACGTAGCCCAGGGCGATCTCTCCTATCCTAACAGTGAATTCACCTTTGTAAATCCCGAGAATTTCAAGGATAAGATCTTTGCGTTGGAGGATGGTTCGGCAAAGCTTGAAATCATTTCGACGGATAATTCGATCTGGATTTTCAAGCTTGTGAAGAGCTCGCCCTCGCATATCCCCGAGTTGGCCGCGATAAAGCCCGTCGTCCGGAAGATGGCGTTGTCCAAAGCGAAGGCCGAAGCGTTCAAGAAGACGGTTGACGGAGTTAAGGCCAAGGGCTTTGATGAAGTTCTCAAGAGCGCGGGCGCGACGTCCAATGTCGTTTTCCAGCTTACAGCTTTAGGTTTCAACGGGTACGGCTGGGATTATTCGAAGGCCGGGTTCGAAAACGCGTGGAAAATCATTCCCGAGGCGTGCAAGCTGAAAAAGGGAGAAGTCTCCGAGATGATTCCTCTTTCGGCGGGCAAAGCGGCTTTGGTCGCATGCGTTGACCGCGTCCCCGGAACCTATGAGGATTATAGCGCGGGCCTGCAGCACGCTTCGATGGCCGTCGGATACGAGAGCCAGTATTTCAGCATGAAATTCTTAATTGATTGGCTCGAGTGGAATATGGCGCGCTTTGGGTACGAAAAAGAGAATTGATCCCGAAGGTGCCGCTCATAGATAATCGGTTTGAATATCAATGACATTAAAGTTCAAAAAGATTCATCAGGACGCCGAAATTCCGGCATACGCTCATAAGAGCGATGCCGGAATGGATGTTAAAAGCGTTGTTGACGTGACGGTTAAAGCCCATGACCGCGCTTTGGTTAAGACGGGGCTGGTGATGATTCTGCCTCCCATGTACGAGGCTCAGGTGCGTCCGCGCTCGGGGCTTGCGCTTAAAAGCGGCATTACGGTTCTCAATACGCCCGGCACGATCGATTCCGGTTACCGCGGCGAGGTCGGCGTCATTCTTTTCAATACGACCGATGTCGATTTTGAGGTCAAGAAGGGCGATAAGATAGCTCAGATTGTCATTGCCCCCGTCACGCAGCCCACGATAGAAGAAACCGACATCATCGACGAGACCGACCGCGGCGAGGGCGGTTTCGGTTCGACCGGGGTCTGATATTTTTTCAAGGGGCGTTTATGGTTCATCAAATCTGCAAATACGGCGAGAAGGTCCTTCGCGAAAAATCCGTACCTGTAGCGTCGGTTACCGAGGAATTGCGTATTCTCGCCTCCGATATGCTCGAAACGATGCGCAAGGCCCGAGGTGTCGGGTTAGCCGCGCAGCAGATTGGGCGAACGGAAAGAATGTGCGTGATAGAGATTCCGGAAGGGTGCGAAGACGACGAGGACGAGCTTTTTAATGCGCCCGTCGCGATGCCGTTGAAGCTGTTCAATCCCGTGATAATCGCGAAAGAAGGTTCTCAACGCGATAAAGAGGGATGTCTGAGCTTTCCCGGCGTCGGCGGATCGGTTACTCGCGCTCAACAGGTGACGTGCCAATATCTCGATGAGAACAACCGTCCCCAGATCATAAGCGCGCGCGGATTTCTTGCGCGTGCGCTCCAGCACGAAATCGATCACCTCGACGGGATTCTCTATGTTGATCATCTTTCCGCGGTCGAGCGGCTCACTTTCGCCTCCAAACTCAAGAAACTCGCCAAGGCGAACGGCGGGGTGCGATAAAATTTAAAATAATAGGAGCATATTAATGAAAAAGTCTTTTCTAGTTGTTTTTGCAATGGCGCTCGCTTCATGTGTCAGCGCGCAGAGTAATGACATTGCAAAGTATGATCCTAATATGGCGATTGATAATGCCATAGTTACTAATGGCGTTAAATGGATTGACGGTAAGTATCTTCCGATTGAGGGTAAGGCGTTTGCCGATGTAGATCATTTTTATGATCGACTTCCTAAGAATGTTACAACGAATGTTAATCGCGGTGTTCGCGCGATGAAGCATTTTACGGCTGGTATGCAGGCTAGATTTTCAACGACTTCTAAAAAGCTCCAGATTAAGTGGGTTCCTTACGATAAGAAACTCGCTATGAATCACATGCCTGCTACTGGTGTCAGCGGCGTTGACGTATATGTTCGTAAGCCCGGTAAGACATGGCGTTATGCTAAGACCGGTAGAATTTCAGATGCTAAGGGTTCTGCCGTTACAGTTGATCTTTGGGGTGGTTTTAATGAGGTTATTATTAACTTCCCCTTGTATAATGGTTTAAAGTCTCTTAAGATAGGTATTGACGAAAAGGCTACGCTCGCGCCCTTGCCTCCTCGCGCTAGCGGTGTTAATAAGCCTGTTGTTTTCTACGGAACTTCCATTACTCATGGTGGCTGCGCCTCTCGCCCTGGCTTAGCTTTTGTAAATATTATTGGCCGCGATCTCGATGTTCCTGTAGTTAATCTTGGCTTTTCTGGCTCTGGTAAGATGGAGTATGAGATGAGTGAGCATGTCTCGGCTATTGATGCGAGCTGCTATGTTCTCGATTGCCTTTGGAATATGAAGTATCAGGATAAGCTCGGGCTTCCTGAGTATGAGCCCTTTATCCGCAATCTCCGCGCGAAGCGTCCCGGAGTGCCGATCATCATGGCGGGTCATTGCGACGTTTTCTGCAGGCCCGTGAATCCGAAGGAGAATTTTACGCGTAAACTTTACGATAAGCTGATTGCCGAAGGATGGAAGGATCTTTATTTCCTTCCGAGCGTCGGCATGCTCGGTGACGACAGAGAAGGAACCGTCGACGGTGTTCATCCCAACGACATCGGAATGGTCCGTATGGCTGAAGCGTACGGCAAGGTCGTCAAGGAAGCGCTTAAGCTGAAGTGAGCCATACCTGACGTCGGGTAAAAAAAAGAATGAGCCGCGGTGACTTCGCGGCTCATCATTTTTATCCGGTCGGTCGTAGGGTCTTACTTGACAACGACGACGGAGTTGAACGTACCCTGATCGTTCTGAACGGAGTTGACGTTTTCAGGGTCGGCGCACCAGGTGCCGTCGATGACGAACTTGTACTGGTACTCGCCGGGGACGAGCTTGACCGTGGCGGCGTAGATGCCGTCCTTGGCCTTGTACGCCATCTTCTTGGCGGCGGGATCCCACTTGTTGAAATCACCGGCGAGATAGACGGCCTTGCCCTTTTCGGCGTGAACCGTAAACGTGACCGATTTTGCGGCCGGCTTTGCGGCAGCCTTCTTGGCTACGGGCTTCTCAATCTTCTTTGAGACAACCTTCTTGCAGGTGCATTTCTTAGCTGTAATTTTCATTTTAGCCTGTTCCTTTACTTTTTGTCCCTGCAATGTATCTTATTAGCAGTGAACGGGCGTATAGTATCTCACTTTTTTTTGTAAAGTCAATGTTTTTTATTTAACTTTTTGATATAATTACACCCATGAAAGAGAATACGAAAGATAAAATCTACACGATTTTTACGGTTGTCGTAATCCTGCTGGTATTGATCATAGGCGTCTTTAATTGGCTGCCTGTCTTGAGGCGTCATTCGAATCTTAAGGATAAAGAGGCCGACCTGACCGCTAAAATAGAGGAAGTCAAGAGTGAAAACAATAAGGTGAGCGAAGCGAGAAATCGGTTTAAATCATCGTCGGAGCAGGTTGAGGCGGTAGCGCGTCAGGATCATCGGGTTTATCCGGGCGAGGTAGTTTATAAATTTCCAGAAAACGGTAAAAAGTAAAATTAACGTCATATGATTGCGAAGATTATGAGGGCCCTCCTTGGGGTGTTGCTGTTGCCCGCGTGTTTTGCGTTCGGGCGTTCGTTCTGCTCCATTCTGGTGAAATCCAACATTCCGCTGTTTGAGGGGGCTTGTCTCGTTTTGGGAGTCGTCGCGTTCATATTATGCTGGGTCTTCCTTTCGCATCCCGTTAAAACGTACGTGTTCGGCCATGAGCTTACTCATGCTTTCTGGGGTCTTTTGTTTTTTGCGAAGCCCAGCAGGTTGAAGGTCGGAGAAAAAGGGGGTAGCGTCAACCTTACCAAGACCAACTTTCTGATCACCCTTGCGCCTTATTTCTTTCCGTTCTATACGTTTCTCATAATCGTGGCGGCATTGATAACGATGATATTTGTAAAGCCTTTGCCGATGTTGCCTTTATGGATCTTCTTCATCGGATTCACATGGGCGTTTCATATTCTGTTCACGTTTGAAACTCTCTCCCAGCGTCAGCCCGATATAACGCTGTACGGCCGTCTCTTTTCATGGACATTTATTTTCATCGCGAATATTTTCGTCATGCTGTTGTGGCTGTCGGTTGTCACGTCGATCTTCGGGTTCGCCGTATCGTGCGTTTGGTCTTCGCTTGTCGACGCGTATTCATGGACGTTCAGCGCAGTAGCTGGTATTTTTTCGCTTATCTTCTGATCGGGAGGTTTAAGTAACCATGCATTCTCAACTGATATCAGGTTTCCCGATACAGACTTTCGGCCTGTGTGTCGCCACGGGGATTTTTCTTGCCTGGATGACGGTCGAAAAGCTTTATAAGCGTCCCGAGCTTTCCAATCTCGTGTTTGCTCTTATCATTACCGGCCTGATCGGAGCTCGCATCACCCACGTCGTTCAATACTGGCATGAAGACGGGTTTGACCGCGACTTTGCCGCCGCGTTTCAGATATGGAACGGAGGTCTTGTATTTTACGGCGGGCTCATCGGCGGAGCTCTCGCGTTTGCCGTATGGTGCGCCGTCAGGCGTCCCGACGTGCTTCATCTTGCCGATGTTCTCTGCGTCGGCATACCTCTCGGCCACGCGTTCGGGCGTATCGGCTGCTTTTTCCACGGATGCTGCTGGGGTAAGGTTTCCGACAGCGCCCTCGCGGTGACGTTTCCCGCGAACTCTCCCGTCTGGGCGGCGCACCGCTCGGGAGAATTCGCGTCGCGCTCGCTGCCGGTGCTGCCGACGCAGCTTTTCGAGGCGGCCGCTCTGTTGCTGCTTTTCGCGGCGCTTTTGCTTTTGTACAGGAAATTCAAAGGCTACACGGCCGGAGCGTATATGATCGGATATTCCGTCATCCGGTTCTTCATGGAGTTTCTGCGCGACGATCCGCGGCCGGAGATGTGCGGCCTTTCGAGCGCGCAGAACGTCTCGATTCTGCTTTTTGTCCTCGGTCTCGGATTTATAGGCTGGTCTCTTTTCAGGAATGCAAAAGCTTCATCTGATAATCGGTGAGGACGATTTTCTCGTTTCTCAAACCGCGAAGAAAATCCTCGGCGACGCCGAGGGGCTGGAGATCATAGACTCGAATCTCTCGACGAACGCCGAGCTTCAGCTCCGCGATATCGCCGCGGCCGATGAAAGTTTTTCGACTCCGCCTTTCCTGGATCCGTTTAAGGCGACGTGGTGGAAGAACGTGAAATTTCTCCCCCAGTCCGGCGGAAAGGCGTGCGCCGAGGAGGTTAAGGCGGCGCTTGAAAAACTCGCGGCGAAGTTCGCCGCCTCTCCGATGCCGGAGAATCAGAAGTTCGTGATTACGGCCACTAAGATGCTCGCCGCGTCCGTCTTCGCGAAGATAATGAAGGCCGCGGGCGAGGTTATCGTTTTTTCCGCGGGAAAACCGTGGGAGCGCGCGAAGGAGGCCGTCGTAAGAGCGATAGACCTCGCGGCTGGAGAGGGTTTGAAGTTTGATTCCGGTGCGGCGGAGGTTTTCGTTTCGCGGGTCGGCTCGGACACCCGCTCCATAATGAACGAAATCGCCAAGATGCGCGATTTTCTCGGCGGCGCGAAGAAGACGATTTCCGTTGCGGATATTTCCGAGATCACATCCCAGGGGGCGGGGGTGGAGCCTGAGATATGGTCGATAACCGACGCTCTCGGCATGCGCGACACGGCTAAACTCGTGTCGTCCCTCTCGCAGTTCGAGCGCGAGAACGGTTTTGCCGTCATGACTGTGACGGTCGCGGAGAAGTTCATCCGCTCGCTTCTTGAACTTAAGGACGCTTCGGCGACTGGCCGGACCGACGATGCGACTTCCGGTATGGCGCCTTTTGCGGTCAAGAAGAACATGGGATTCATTTCCAAGTGGTCGCTTATGGAACTGAGGGCCGCCCGCGCCCGCCTTGTCGCCCTGCGCGAAAGGGTGGTGTCGTCCGCTGGGAGCGCCGACGTTCTCGTTATGACAGAACTCGTCCGCATCTGCCGCGGGCGTACGGGAGGTCGCAGATGAGTCACGAATTCCTTTCGCTTGAAAAGGCCGCCGAGCACATCCAGATCGACGCCAACGAGCTTAAACACGTCGCTCAGCGCGGCGAAATTGACGCGACGGTTCGGGGAGGCGAATGGTATTTCGAGCATTCCGCTCTCGATGAATGGGCGCAGCGCAATCTCTTGTCGGCCAACGCCAAGCGCATCGCCGTGCAGAACAGGGCTTTCGGCGAAAAGCGTCGCCGCGAGCGCAAGGGCGTTTTGAGCATAAAGGATATTTTCCGCGCCGACGCGATTGATCTTGCGATGACGGCGAAGGCGAAAGCCGGAATCATCCGCGACATGACCGATCTTGCGGACCGCACGGGTCTCGTGTACGATCCGTCCACGCTTTTCAAGGAGCTGACGGCCCGCGAGGAGGTGGCCTCGACCGCCGTCGGCGCGGGGGCGGCGTTTCTTCATCCGCGTTATCACGATCCCTACTTCTTCGAGGAATCCTTCATCGCCTACGCCCGCAGCGAGAGGCCCGTGTTTTTCGGCGCTCCCGACGGCGCTCCGACGCGACACTTCTTCCTTATCTGCTCGACCGATCACGATCAGCATCTTCACATTCTCGCGAGGCTCGCCGTTCTCGCCCACGGCACGAATCTCGTCGAGCGCCTGGAGGAGGCAGCTGAACCTGGCGATGTGATAAAAATCCTGGGCGAATGCGAAGCGGAGTATCTGAAATGAAATATTGGTTTTTCGATCTTGACGGCACGCTGGCCGATACCGACGGCGACATCCGCGCGTCGTGGAAGGCCGCGATGGCCGATCTCGGGGTGGAGTGTCCTACGTTTGACGAGGATTTTGTCGCAGGGCCTCCCCTCGAGGAAATGGCCAGAAGGCTTCTTCCAGACGTTTATACGGACGAGCTCGGGGTCAGGCTTCGCGAGAGATTCGGCTATCATTACGACAACGACGGATTCCCTAACACGTTCGAATATCCCGGGATTCTTGACGCAGTAAGGGCGTTGAAGGCCTCCGGAGCGCGCGTGTTCATAGCGACGAACAAGCGTTACGCCGGCGCGAGCGCCATGGCCGAGAAATTCGGCTGGAACGAGGTTTTTGAAAAGCTCTACGCGGGGGATATGCATGACGGCGATCCCGCGATCGGGCGGATGAACAAGACGCGTCTTCTCGCATTCGCGATGGAGGAGATCGGCGTCAGGGCGGAGGAGTGTGTGATGGTCGGAGATACGGTCAACGATTTCTCGGCCGCGAGAGCAAACGGGATATACAGCGTCGGCGTAAAGTGGGGCTACGGCGGCGAGGGCGATCTTTCGAGCGCCGACTGCGTTATCTCATCCGCCAATGAACTGGCCGATTCCGCTTCGTGACTTAAGGGACCGATCAGATGAGCGATATCAAGGCGAGAATGGATTATCTGGTTGCAGAGATCAACCGCAACGATCGTCTTTATTACGTGGAGGCGAGGCCTGTCATTCCTGACGCCGAATATGACAGGATGTACGAGGAGCTTATCAGGCTTGAACAGGAACATCCGGAATTCAAGGATCCGAATTCCCCTACGCTCAGGGTGAGCGGCGAGCCGATAGAAGGTTTTGATCAGGTGCGCCATTCCCCTCCGATGAAGTCGCTCGACAAATGCTACGAGAAGGGCGAGCTTCTTCAGTTTGATTCTTTTCTGCGCCGCGAAATTCCGCGCGATGTTTCGTGGAATTACGTCGTCGAGCCGAAGGTCGACGGTGTTTCGATGTCGCTTTTGTACGAGGGGCGCGTTCTCGTCAGGGCCGCGACGCGCGGCAACGGCGAGGTCGGCGACGACGTGACGCAGAACGTCCGCACGATACGTTCGATCCCCAAGACGCTTCCTGAGGATGCTCCCGACATCCTTGAGGTCCGCGGCGAGGTTTTCATGACGCGCGACGGATTCGTTAAGCTCAACGCCGCGCTTGACGAGGCCGGACGCGAGACCTTTATGAATCCGCGCAACGCCTGCGCCGGCTCGCTCAAGCTTCTCGATCCGAAAACGGTTTCGACGCGTCCGCTCGACATGGTCGTCTACAACGCGGGCGGCGTCGGATGCGACGGATTTAAGACTCATGCCGAAATGATCGAGGCGTTCCGCCGCTGGGGGTTCACGGTGGCGCCGTTCAGCCGCGTCGTTCCGACGATAGAAGAGGCTGTCGAGACGATAGGAGAACTCGGTCTTAAGCGTCACGATTTCCGTTTTGAGATCGACGGCGCTGTAATCAAGGTCAATGAGCGGTCTTTGTACGGCTCGCTTGGCTCGACCGCCCATTCGCCGCGCTGGGCCAGAGCATACAAGTATGCGCCCGAAAGGGCCGAAACGGTGCTCGAGGGCATTACGGTTCAGGTAGGCCGCACCGGAGTCCTGACGCCTGTAGCCGAACTTAAAAGCGTTGAACTCGCCGGCAGCGTCATCTCCCGGGCTACGCTTCACAATGCCGAGCAGATCGCCGCGCAGGATATCCGCGTCGGCGATCATGTATGGGTCGTCAAGGCGGGAGACGTTATTCCCGCGATCGACGGAGTAATCGTCGAGAAACGCCCGATCTCGTCCGTTCCGTACGTTTTCCCCGACAGGTGTCCAGTCTGCGGCGGCGATGTCGTGAAATACGACGGCGAGGTCGCCGTACGATGCGTGAACCCGGCCTGTCCCGCGCAACTTCAGAGGCGGCTCGAACATTTCGCGGGCCGCAACGCGCTCGACATTAGGGCGCTCGGCGGGCGGCTTTCCGACATTCTGGTTGAAAAAAACATAGTTAAAGATCCGATAGATCTTTTCACGCTTGATTATGGCGCGCTTCAGGATCTAGATATCGGAGAAGAGGGCGCTCCGCGAAAGTTCGGCAGGAATGCGCTCAATATGAAGAAGGCTGTTGAGGATGCCGGACGACTTCCCCTCGACCGTTGGCTTTTCGCGTTCGGGATACCGAACGTCGGCGTGACGGTCGCGCGCGATATCGCCCTTGAGCATGAAAAGATGAGCGATTTGACCGAAAGCGCCGTTCTGAAAAACGTTATCGAGAACGATTCCAAAAAAGGCAGAGATCGGAAGATTCTTCAGATCAAAGTCGAGGCCGCCAAGGCGGTCCTTGCGTTTTTCGCCGGCGAATATGGGCGCGAAACGCTCGCCAAACTCGCCGCGCTGGGGATCAACCCTAAGCGGGCTGAAAAAGAAACGGTAAAGACTGAAGGCCCTCTCGTCGGAATGGGATGCGTGCTTACGGGTTCGCTCTCCCGTCCGCGTACCGAGTGGGCGAAGCTTATTGAGCTTGCCGGCGGCGTCGTTCAAAGCTCCGTTACATCTAAAACGCGCTACCTTATAGCGGGTGCGAACGTCGGGGCTGCGAAAACCGGGAAGGCGAAAGCTCTCGGCACGGAGGTTATAGACGAAGAGCGCCTCAAGGAACTTTTAGGGATGGTTGAAGGTGAGGTGGATAAGTCCGGCTCCAATGAGGCCAGGAATTCCAAAAAAGATTCAAGTCCTGTCCAGGGCGAACTCTTTTGAGTTTCATTCTTCCTGTCAGTGACGACAGGACCTGGGACTTTGTCTTGGGAATTCTACCACTCGATGGTGCGCAGCGAATTTTGTGCAAGATATTCGTTGGCGCGCTCAAACGGCCTGGAACCGAAAAAGCCCCTGCGCGCCGAAAGCGGTGACGGGTGGGCGGATTCGATGACGAGGTGGCGTGAGCGGTCGATGAATTCTCCTTTTTTCTGGGCATAAGCACCCCAAAGAATAAAGACAAGGTTTTGGCGTCTTTCGGCCAACGCCTTAATCGCGGCGTCGGTAAACGTCTCCCATCCCTTTTTCTGGTGGGAGCCCGCTTTGTGGGCTTCGACTGTAAGTGTCGCGTTCAAGAGGAGGACTCCCTGGTCTGCCCATGACAGCAAATCGGGCATTTTACCTAATTCCTTCGCGATGTTTCTGAGCGAAGGCGGCGGCTTTATGTTTGCAGGAACGTAAAAAGAAAGCCCCTGGGCCTGTCCAGGTTCATGATAGGGGTCCTGTCCTAAAATCACAACCTTTACGTCGTCGAACGGAGTTCTGTTGAAAGCCTCGAATATTTTCGCTTTTGGGGGAAAGACCACGCTGGAGGAATATGCGTTTTCGATGAACGTCATCAGTGTCGCAAAATACGGTTTCCCGGATTCTTCGTCGAGAATATTGCGCCAAGATGGATGTATGTCTGCAATCATATCGACATTATATCAAAATCTGTGATGTTAAAATGGTATAATATGATTAATGATTAATTTAAACGGAGGAGCAGAAATGAGTGACAGCAATCGGGTGTCGGCGTGCGTATTCGATTTCGGCGGCGTTATGACCTTGGCGACGATGCCGGATAAGGTTCGTACGACGCTTGACCGACTTGGTGTCGAATGGAGCGTTGTCACCGAAGGTTATGCGAAGTTCCGCCGTCAGCTCGATGGGAATTTTATTTCTTTCGACGATATGTACGATCTCATCTTCGCTGACAATGACATTGAACTTTCAGAGTCGGATAAAAAAGAACTTATCGAAAATGATATTTCGAGTTTCCATCCTTGCAACGAGAAGACGCTGGCTTTCATGCGCGAAATTAAAGAGCGCGGCTATAAAATCGGAATTTTGACGAATATGCCGACGGCCTTTGTGCCGAGTTTTAAAAAATATTACAAGGATTTTATAGCGCTCGCGGACGCGATGGTTATTTCCGGTGAAGAGAAAATGTATAAGCCGCAGCGCCGGATTTATCGTTTGATGACCAAACGTCTGAACGTCGAACCCGAGGAGATTTGCTTCTTTGACGATGTGGAAGCGAATTGTGAAAGTGCACGCTCGTGCGGGTGGAAGGCGATTCGCTTTACAGATGTCGCTCAGGCGATGAGAGAGTTCGAGGAGCTAGTGACCAGGGATCAGGGGTCAGGAGTTAGGGGTTAGGAGTTGGAGGTCAGGAGTTAGGAGATGGATGATGCGCTGAGGGTTTTTGCATCGCGTCTTTCCCACCCCGCCTTTTCTTCGGGCGGGAGCGTGGGGTTGTCGTCTCTTACGGGTTCGGCCGACGCGTTTCTCGCGCTTTCTCTCGCTGCGGCTTATCAGCCGCGGGTCGTCGTTGCGGTTACGGAGGGTCTTCCCGCCGCCGACAGATTCTTTGATGATTTGACTCTCCTGGCGTCCTCGCGCGATATTGCGCCTTCGGCATATCAGGTTCGTATTGCGGAATTTCCTCCTCTTGTTCAGGGCGACAAGTCGTCGCTCGGGACGCGTTCGAAAACTCTCGCCGCGCTCAAGGCCTGGTCCTTGAATCCGTATCCGCTCGTGATTGTAGCTCCGTTTGTCTCGCTTGCGCGGCCCGTGGCGTCCTCGACGCTGCCTTCTTTTCGTCTTGTCGAAGGAGTTTCGAAATTTTCTGAAGTCGTCTCAAAAATCGCCGCGCTTGGCTACGACCGAATTGGAATGGTGGAGAAGGAGGGTGACTGGTCTCAACGCGGCGGAATTGTCGATATCTGGAGTCCTGGCGACGAGTTCCCTGTACGATGCGAGTTTTTTGGTGAGGATCTTGAAAGCATTAGGACGTTCAATGCCGCGACGCAACGCTCGCTCGAGCGGATTCAGTCGGCAGAAATCATTTCTGCGAAGGAGGATTCGGACTTTGAGGAGGAGCTCTCCTATCTGACGGATTTTCTTCCTTCAGGCTCCGCCGCTCTCGCTCTTGATCACAACGCCTATGATGCCGAGCGTTTTATAAAGAATGTATTTCTCAGGGTTTATACAGGAGAGCCTCTGCCGCGCGGTACGGCGCTGGCCGATTTTCAGACGGTGCCGCTACCGGGGTTCGGCGAGCTGGATATCGCCGAGGCTCACCATCCCGAGCTTTTTGACGCGGCTCGAGCGCGGCTCGAGCGTCATCTGAAATCAGCCGGGAAGGCGGGAGAGCGGATCGTGTCCCTCGATGCGCTTTCGGGCGGGTTTGAGATCCCTCCTTCGGACGAGTTCGCCGGTCTTGTTGTGGTGACGAAGGCCGACAGAGTTTTTACCAAGCGTAAGGCTCGCGTCAAAAAGGCCTCTGCCCCGCAAGGTGCGCGTCTTAGCGATTTCGACGATCTTGAACCGGGCGAGTACGTCGTTCATCTCGAGTACGGCGTCGGGCGGTTCGTCGGTTCGTCGGAAATTCTGATGGACGGGAATCGGACTGAAGTTTTCACGATAGAATACGACGAGGGGGCGAAACTTCACGTCAACGCTTCGCAGGCTCATCTTCTTTCCAGGTACGTCGGCGTCAAGGGGCAGGAAGTAAGGCTCCACAGGCTGGACGGAAAACGCTGGAACAAAGACAAGCTTGACGCCCAGAAGGCCGTCGCCGATCTGGCCGCGGCGCTTTTAAGGACCCAGGCGGAGCGCGAAACAGCCCCGGGGTTTGCGTACGATATCAACTGTGAAGGCCGGGAGGCGTTTGATGCGGCGTTTCCGTACGAGGAGACGAACGATCAGCTCGCCGCGATAAAGGCGATCGAGGAGGATCTTTCCTCGGCGAAGCCGATGGACCGGCTAATCTGCGGGGACGCGGGCTACGGCAAGACCGAGGTCGCGATGCGCGCGGCATACATCGCCGCGCTCAACGGAAAACAGACGGCCGTTCTCGCGCCGACGACGGTTTTGGCCGAGCAGCATTTCGAGACGTTCACCTCGCGCTTCGACGGAACACCGGTCAGAATCGAATCCGTTTCGCGTTTTCAGAGCGGGAAGATACACGAGGGGACTTTCGAGCGGCTTAAAACCGGCGCCTGCGACATTGTCATCGGAACCCACGCCATTCTGTCACCGAAAATAAGATTCAGGGATCTCGGGCTTATCATAATCGACGAGGAGCAGCGATTCGGCGTAAGGCACAAGGAGTTTTTGAAACGCCTGAGGGCGACGGCGGACGTTCTTACTCTGTCGGCGACGCCGATACCGCGGACGCTTTATATGTCTATGACGGGCGCTAGGGATCTGTCGCTTTTGAGTTCTCCTCCGCGCGAGCGCGTCGCGGTCGAAACCGTTGTCGTGCGCGACAGCGATATGATCGTCAGAAGCGCGATTGAGGCGGAGCTTGCGCGCGGCGGACAGGTGTTCTTTCTTCACAACCGCGTAACGACAATGGGCAAGGTTGAAAAACGTCTTCGGGAGATATGCCCCAAACTCCGTATCGTTGTCGCGCACGGACAGATGGATTCTAAAACGCTCGCGCGCAAGATGCGCGCGTTCGAACGCGGAGAATACGATCTTCTTCTCTCGACGACGATAATTGAATCCGGAATAGATATCCCGAGAGCCAACACGATACTTGTCTCGGACGCTCAGACGTTCGGGCTTGCCGACCTTTATCAGCTCAGAGGTCGTGTAGGGCGTTCGGCCGTTCAGGGGCGCGCGATTTTTCTTCTGCCCGGGGTCGGGTCCGTCGATTCGGACGCGCGCGAAAGGCTCGCGGCGCTTAAGCGTCACGGCGGTCTAGGCGGCGGTTTTGCGCTCGCGGTGCGCGATCTCGAGTTGCGCGGCGCTGGGAATCTTTTAGGTTCGGAGCAGTCCGGTCATATAGCGGCGGTCGGTTTCACCCTTTACTGCCAGCTTCTCAAGCGTACGGTGGCGATGCTGAAAGGCGAGAAGCCCAATGATGTCGTAGATGTGAAATTAAACCTTGATTTCATCGTTTTTTCGCCGTCTTCGGACGATTCCGGGTCTGTTGCGGCGCTGCCGTACGATTACATCGAGGAGGATTCGCAGCGCATGGGCTTTATGAAGCGCCTTGCCGAGGCGGGGGACGAGGGGGATGTGCGTTCAATAAAGAAGGAGCTTGTCGACCGCTACGGACGGCTCCCTTCGGCGGCTGCGAGACTCATCAAACTCGCGGAGCTACGTGTCGTCGCGGCTAAATGGGGCGTAAGCCTTATCCGTACGGCAGGATCAAGGGCGTTTTTCTACAAATCAGATTCTTCGGATGTCGCGCTTGTCGAGGATTTGAAAAGTGCCGCGCCCGACGGTAAAATCCGGGAGCTTTTTGCGATAATGAGAAATGTTTTTGCCGCCGTCGACACTTAACGGAATGCATATGTTCAAGTAAAAATTCTGCGCAAAAACATAGCCGAATATGGTATAATATACGTGTTAAATTGAAGTGTTAATAAAATGCGGATCCGATTCGCGAAATAGAGAAAAAATGAACTTGTTAAAATTACTTTTCGGCACTAAGAACGATCGCGAGCTTAAGAAGATTTGGCCCATTGTTCATGAGATTAACCGTATTGAAGAGGGTTATCAGGCCAAGAATTTTACCGACGAGGATTTCCCCCGTATGACCCAGGAGTTTAAGGCGCGCTATCAGAAGGGCGAAAGTCTTGACTCTCTCCTCCCGGAGGCGTTCGCTCTCGTTAAGAACGCGTGCCGCCATCTGGTCGGTACGACCGAGGAGGTCTGCGGTCATACGCTTACCTGGAACATGATTCCTTTCGATGTTCAGCTTATCGGCGGCATCGTTCTGCACCGTGGAGCCATTTCCGAAATGCAGACGGGCGAAGGTAAGACGCTTGTCGCTACGCTGCCGCTGTATCTGAATGCGCTTTCCGGGAAGAACGTCCAGCTCGTAACCGTCAACGACTATCTCGCCAAGCGCGACGCGACCTGGATGGGTCATCTTTACAAGTATCTCGGCCTTACCGTCGGATGCATCCAGAACTCGATGGATTCCGACGAGCGCCGCATCCAGTACGCCTGCGACATCACGTACGGAACCAATTCCGAATTCGGATTCGACTATCTACGCGACAACGGAATGGCCCAGCGTCCCGAACAGATAGTTCAAAACGGTCATAACTTCGCGATCGTCGACGAGGTCGACTCGATTCTGATCGACGAGGCGAGAACGCCTTTGATCATTTCCGGGCCCGCTACGATTTCGACGAGCCACATCTACAAGGAGATTCGCCCGCTGGTCGACGCGATTGTCCGCGTTCAGACTTCTCAGTGCAACGACCTCATCCAGGCCGCGAAAAAAGCTTTTGAGACGGGAGATTTGGAAACGGCTAAGACGAAGATCTACCAGGTTTACCATTCGATGCCGAAGCACAAGCAGCTTATGCATCTTCTCGAGAATCCCGAGATACGCAAATTGCATGAAGACGGCGAGATGCAGATGCTTTCTGAAATCCGCAAGGAGGAGGCTCAGAAGCTGAAAGAAGAGCTTTATTTCACGATCAGCGAGCGTACGCGCGAAGTTTCGCTCACGGACCGCGGCTGCGAGAAGATCTGCCCCCAGGATCCGAAGCTTTTCGTTCTTCCCGATCTCGCCTCCGAACTCAGCGCGATCGACGGGGACGCCTCGCTCAGCGACACGGAGCGCATCGACCGCCGCCGCGCCGCGCAGTCGATGTTCATGGAACGCAGTGACCGCGTGCATGTCGTCAATCAGCTTCTGCGCGCCTACTGTCTTTACGAGAAGGACGTCGACTATGTCGTTCAGGATAACCACGTCTACATCGTCGATGAGTTTACGGGGCGCGTTCTTCCCGGCCGCCGTTGGTCGGACGGTCTTCATCAGGCGGTCGAAGCGAAGGAATGCGTTGAGATCGAGAAGGAGTCCCAGACTCTTGCTACGATCACGATCCAAAACTACTTCCGCCTTTACGAAAAGCTTTCCGGCATGACCGGTACGGCCGAGACCGAGGCTCGCGAGTTTAAAGACATTTACAAGCTTGACGTCGTTGTAATCCCGACGAACAAGCCCGTAAACCGCACCGACGGCAACGATCAGATTTATCGCACCCAGCGCGAGAAGTTCAAGGCGATCATCGCCGACGTCGCTAGACGTCATGAGCGGGGGCAGCCTACGCTTTTGGGTACGGTTACGGTCGATACGTCTGAAGTTCTCTCCCGCATGCTTAAGATGGCGCACATCCCCCATGAGGTGCTGAACGCCAAGAACCACGCTCGCGAAGCGGAAATCGTGGCTCTCGCGGGTATGAAGGGTGCGGTAACGATCGCGACGAACATGGCGGGCCGCGGAACCGACATCAAGCTCGGCGAGGGCGTCAAGGAGCTCGGCGGTCTTCATGTCATAGGTTCCGAGCGCCACGAGTCCCGCCGCATCGACCGCCAGTTGCGCGGCCGCTGCTCGCGTCAGGGCGATCCCGGAAGTTCCCAGTTCTTCATCTCGCTTGAAGATCAGCTGATGCGCCTCTTCGGTTCTCAGCGCCTCTCTGGACTTATGCAGCGTCTGGGTCTCAAGGAGGGCGAGGTTATGGAGCACAGGTGGCTCAACCGCTCCGTGGAGACGGCGCAGCGCCGTGTAGAACAGCAACATTACGCCGTCCGCAAGCGTACGCTCGAGTTCGACGACGTGATGAACAAGCAGCGCGCCATCGTTTATGAATTGCGCGGTCGCGTCCTGAGAGGCGATCAGGAGACGGTTCATAATATCATTCTTGACGTGATGAACGATCTCGTCCGCAGCCAGTGCGAGCGTTACCTTTTCAGCGAGAAGGACGGCCAGATTACGGATTTCCTTTCGTGGCTCGGCGTCAGCTTCCCGGTGACCGTCACCGAAGAAGAGTTAAAGCCTCTTATGGGCAGGCCCGAAGAGGCGGGAGATCTCGTCTACGGCCGCGTTGAAGAGGCTTACGAGATGAAGTGCGCGGGCGAGGATTCGGAGACGCTGCCCTTTATGGAGCGAGGCGTTTTCCTCAGCGTAATAGACCGCGAGTGGCAAGATTATCTTAGAGCCATGGACGACTTGAGGCACGGCGTCAATCTCCGCGCCTACGGCCAGCGCGATCCTCTGATCGAATACAAGAAGGAGGCGTTCGAAATGTTCGAACAGCTTATGGCTTCGATCAAGACGAAGGTCGTTTCAAGCGAGTTCCGTTCGACGACGGCGGCGAATCTTCGCCGTATGTTCGCCGCCATGGAGTCTCAGCGTCAGAAATCGGTTACGAACGAAGATGTCATCACCGTTGACGGCGACGACTCCGAGCCCTCGCGTCCCGCGCAGGCCGAAGCGCCGAAGACCGTGGCCGACGTGTTCGCGTCCATGATGTCCGCCCGCATGGCGGCGGCGAAACCGGCCGATCCCGTAGCGGCTCCGGCCAATCGTCAGGCTTCTGTCGGGCGTAACGATCCGTGCCCTTGCGGATCCGGAAAGAAATTTAAAAAATGCTGCGGGAGGAATGAAATATGACAACTGCGATAATCGTCGCCGCCGGCAAGTCCGAAAGAATGGGCCCCGGAACGGATAAGGCGTTTTTGAGTCTTGTTAACAAGCCTATCGTCGCGTGGTCGCTCCTGGCTTTCGAGCGCAGTCCCGAGGTCGACAGAATCATTCTCGTCGTCCGCAAGGATCAGCTAGTAGCCTCGAAGGCCGTAGTTCAGATGTTCGGCATTTCCAAAATCCAGACGATAGTTCCCGGCGGAGCGAAGCGCCAGGATTCGGTTCAGGCCGGTCTTGCCGCGTGCGATATCGATACGCGTTACGTCATCGTTCATGACGGCGCGCGCCCTTGCGTCACGTCTGAAATGGTTTCCGAAATCGCCAAGGCCGTCAAACGTTCCGGGGCGGTTACTTTCGGACGAAAGATAACCGACACCGTAAAGCGCGTCGAGAAGGGCAGCGCAGTCGCCGCAACGGAAGACCGCGACAAGCTCTGGGCCGTCCAGACGCCCCAGGCGTTTCAGATAAAAATACTCCGCGCGGCCTACAAGGCCCTCGGCAAGAAGGAGGTTACTGACGATTGTCACGCGGTTGAACTTTCGGGTGAGACCGTTAAGATCGTCGAAAGCCGTCTTCCGAATTTCAAAATAACCACGGTCGAGGATCTTCAGATCGCCGGAGCGCTTCTTAAATGACATGAGCAAAAAAATCGCAATATTAGGTGATATCCATTCCAATATCGACGCGCTCGAGGTCGTTCTTGAAGATGCCCGCGAGCAGGGAGTCGAGGAATATTTCTGCACGGGAGATATCGTGGGCTACAACGCATGTCCCCATGAATGCCTTGAAATAATCCGTTCGCTAGGCTGTCCCGTGGTCAAGGGCAATCACGATCACTATGTTGCCTCGCAGCGTAACCTTGACGATTTCAACCCTCATGCTGCAGCCGTCGTTGAATGGACGCGCGGGCAGTTGACGGCTGAAGAGCTCGAGTATCTCCACGAGATGCCTTTTTCGGTGACGAAGATGGGTATGACTCTTGTCCATTCCACCATGGACAGACCTGAAAGTTTCGGTTATGTGTTCGACAACCAGCAGGCGGAGACGAATTTCACCTGCCAGAAAACGCCCGTCTGTTTTCACGGCCATACCCACTGTCCGATGATTTACGAAAAGCAGCTTTCGGGCGTTTACAGAATCGACCCACAGGATTTCGATCTGAAGCCCGGGCGCAAGTATTTCATTAATGTCGGCTCAGTCGGGCAGCCCCGAGACGGCGATCCGCGCGCGACCTACGTTATTTACGATACCGCCGCGCGTAGGGTTTCCTTCCGTCGGCTTGAGTACGATATAGCGGCGGCCCAGGCGCGGGTTCGCGCGGCGGGCCTTCCCGAACGCCTCGCCGAACGTTTGGCTTACGGCCAGTGATAATTTCATCAGTATTTTCAGCGCACTCCAAAGGTCATATAAGATGTCAGAAGAAATCAGCAATTACAACGCCGAGAACATCCAAGTGCTTGAAGGCATGGAGGCCGTACGCAAAAGGCCCGCCATGTATATCGGCGACACGGGAGAGCGCGGCTATCACCATCTTGTATACGAGGTCGTCGACAACTCGATCGACGAGGCTCTGGCGGGCTATTGCTCGATGATTGACGTTATCATCAATCCCGACGGCTCGCTGACGGTTCAGGATAACGGGCGCGGAATTCCCGTTGACATGCACCCGACGCAGAAGAAGCCGGCGATTGAAGTCGTGTTGACCGTTCTTCATGCGGGCGGTAAATTCGACGGATCCAACTACAAGGTTTCGGGTGGACTTCATGGTGTCGGCGTAAGCTGCGTCAACGCTCTTTCGGAGTGGATGAAGGTCGAAGTCAAGCGTTCCGGCAAAATTCATCAGATGGAGTTTTCGCGCGGGCTTGTGACGAAGAAGCTTGAGGTCGTCGGCGAGTGCGGCGACGAGACGGGAACCAAGGTTACGTTTTTCCCCGATCATTCGATTTTCTCCTGTCGCGCTTTCAAGTGGGAGATTCTTACCGCGCGTCTGAGGGAGCTCGCGTTCCTCAATAAGGGAGTAACGATTCACTTTCGTGATGACGAGGGCGAAGCTCATCACGAGGAGACGTTCCATTACGAGGGCGGTATCGACGAGTTCGTCGAATATCTCAATACCGCAAAGAAGGCGATTTCGCCCGTCATTCATTTTGAAGGATCGCGCGAGGGTACGACCGGTACCGTTCAGGCGGAGGTTTCGCTTCAGTATAACGACAGCTATTCGACGCTGGAGCAGACTTACTGCAACAATATCCGCACCGTCGAGGGCGGCACCCACCTCTCTGGCTTCCGGCGCGCGCTTACGTCGACAATCAACAAATACGGCGCCGACAATAAGCTCATCAAGGAGAAGGATAATCTTACGGGCGACGATATGCGCGAGGGTCTTACGGTCGTCGTTTCCGTAAAGGTTCCTCAGCCGCAGTTCGAAGGCCAGACGAAGACGAAGCTCGGCAACGGCGAAGTCGACGGTATTGTAGGCTCGATCGTTTCCGATAAGCTGATGACATTCTTTGAGGAGAATCCGTCGGTCGCGAAGGTCGTAATCGAGAAGACTCTTCTCGCCGCCCGCGCCCGCGAAGCTGCGCGCGCCGCGCGCGAGTCTACGCGCCGCAAAGGAGTTATGGACGGGCTTTCTCTTCCCGGCAAACTTAAAGACTGCTCAGAGCGCGATCCCGCGAA
>JAGCJE010000072.1 GCA_017648225.1 Kiritimatiellia bacterium
ACTTTCTCCCCCTTAGCGACCGCGTCGGAATGGATATGGAGCGCAGCCTCGCCGTATTCGAGCGCGTATGACTCCGAAATCGTCTCGCGCGGAAGCTTACCTGGCTTTCGTATCGGAACGAACGGAACTTTAAGTCTGTCGGCGAGCGCCGCGCCGAAAATGAAGCCGCGAGATTCCGGCGCTGCGATTTTATCGACATTCACGCCGGCGAGGGATTTTTGAAGTTCGTCGAGAGCAAGCTGAAAGCCCTCCGCCGAATCTAAAATACCCGTTACATCGCGAAATAAAATCCCTTTGATGGGAAAATCGGGAATCGACTTTATGTATTTTTCCAATTCGTGGGTCATCTTAAATCACCTTCCTGTTTCACTGTACGGGCCTGCCGCTTAAAAGCGAAATATACCAGATCAGAAACTCCTGACCGAAAAACATCCACGCTAGGCAACCGGCGCAAAGATACGGACCGAACGGTATCGCCGTAAAGCCGCCGAGTCTCGTCTTGCTCAACGCTATCATCGCAACGCCCACGACGGAACCGAAAAGAGACGAAAGAATAAGCGTTACCATTACGGCCTTCCATCCGAAAATCGCACCTATCGCGCCCATGAGAAAAACATCCCCGAGCCCCATCGCTTCGCGTTTGAACGCGACCGTACCCAAGAACCTCACAAGCCACAAAAGTCCGAATCCGAACACAAGACCGATGAGAGAATCCACCGGATGAATCTTGAAGAACTCGGGCGTTATATTGACAAGTTTAACCGGCGTGAATGAATCCAAAGCCCAGAGCGAGACAGAAACAAGAACACCGTAGATCATTCCGCCTTCAGTCACAAAATCCGGGAGAAGCTGATGATCGAAATCGATAAACGTGCCGATTATCATAAGAGCGATCCACACCCACGCGAGCGGCGCGAAATACCCGTAACGCCAGAAGGCGCAGAGAAAAAGCGCCGCGCACAAAAGTTCCACGAGAACATATCTGAACGATATCGGCTCTTTGCATTTCGCGCATTTACCCCGAAGAGCGATCCAGGAGAGAATCGGAATGTTGCACCACCATTTTATCGGGGTGTTGCACTTTGGGCAATGGGAAGGCGGAGAAACTATCGATTCGCCGCGCGGAACACGCCAGATGACAACGTTCAAAAACGAGCCTATCAGCGCTCCGAACGCGAATGAAAACACCGCAAACACAGTAATGATAAAAGGATCGTACATCATTCGCTTTTAAGTTCCCTCGTCATCATCATCGTAACCGCTTCACGGGCGTCGAACCCTTCGTAGCAGAGCGCATAGACAAGATTGCAGATAGGCATATCCACACCGAGCTTCTCCGCGAGAGAATGGACAACCTTCGAGTTCCAGACGCCCTCAGCGACCATATGCATGGAACCGAGAATCTCATCGATCTTTTCACCGCGCCCGAGCCGCTCGCCGACGGAATGGTTGCGCGAATGGACGGAAGTGCACGTCACTATAAGATCTCCTATGCCCGCGAGCCCCGAAAGGGTTTCGGGGGTTCCGCCGTAGGCGAGAACGAAACGCTTCATTTCCACGAGAGCGCGGGTGATCAAAGCCGAGCGCGTATTATCGCCGAATCCCATGCCGTCAGAACATCCGACGGCGATCGCGATGACGTTCTTCACCGCGCCGCCGATCTCGACGCCGACGGGATCGGAGGACGTGTATACGCGGAATGCGGGACCGGACCAGATTTCCTGGACTTTTCTTGCCTTTTCGATATCGGTCGACGCGGCGACGATCGCGGTCGGAATCCCGCGGGCGACCTCTTCGGCGTGAGTGGGACCGGCGAGGGCGACAACACCGTCTACACCGAGAATCTCGGACGCTATATCGGTCATTCTGCGGTTGGTCGACTCGCAAAGCCCCTTCGTCAGCGATACTACGAGCTGTTCTGAAGTAATCAGCCCTTTGAAGCGCTGGAGAACCGACGCGAAATACTTCGAAGGGGGAGCGAGAACCACGATATCGGCGCCGTCTACGGCTTCGCGGCAGTCTGCGGTCAGCTTAAGAGAGTCGGGAAGAACGATTCCCTTGAGAAATCTCGCGTTACGTCTGGTCGCCTTCTGCTCCTCGATGTAATCAGGGAACGCGCCCCAGACGGTGACGTCGTGTCCGTAGCCCGAGAGCAGAAGCGCGTTCGCCGTGCCCCAGCCGCCGTCACCGATTACCGCAACCTTCATCGTCCCGCCTCCGTCAGATTTCAGAGAAGATGACCCATCTTCTCTTTTTTGGTATCAAGATAGCGTTTATCGTTCTCGTTCGCCGCAATGACGATCGGAACACGCTCTACGATTTCAAGCCCGTAACCTTCAAGGCCCGCGATCTTGCAGGGGTTATTGGTCATCAGGCGGAGCTTACGGATTCCGAGATCGACAAGCATCTGGGCGCCCTCGCCGTAATCGCGCAGATCAGGAGCGAAACCCAACGCGAGATTCGCCTCCACGGTATCGAGACCCTCTTCCTGTTTACGGTAGGCGTGAAGCTTGTTTTTAAGGCCGATGCCGCGCCCTTCCTGACGCATATAAAGAACGGCTCCAACGCCCTCGCGCTCGATCATCGCCATCGCCTTATGAAGCTGATGTCCGCAGTCGCACCGCTCGCTCGCGAGAACGTCGCCCGTGAAGCATTCAGAGTGAACTCTTACGAGAACGCTTTCGGCGGAAGCGACATCGCCCTTTACAAGAGCAAGATGCTCAAGACCCGTCACGCGGCTTTTATACATCTTGAGCCTGAAGTGGCCGTAGTCTGTCGGAAGATCGACATCCTCGACGAGATCGACGGACTTCTCGTTCTTGCGGCGATACGCGATAAGATCGGCGATCGACATCACTTTAAGATTATGGGCGGCAGCGAAGGCGAAAACGTCATCAAGCCTCGCCATCGTGCCGTCGTCCTTCATTATCTCGCAGCAAAGCCCAACTTCCTTGAGCCCAGCAAGACGGCATAGATCGACCGTCGCCTCGGTATGACCCGCGCGCTTCAGGACGCCTCCTTCACGGGCCTCGAGCGGAAACATGTGCCCAGGGCGGCGGAAGTCGCCGGGGCCTGCGCTTTCATCGACGCACTTAAGGGCCGTTATGGAACGCTCGAGCGCTGAAATACCCGTCGTCGTCTCGACTGCGTCGATCGACACGGTGAAAGCCGTCTGATGATTGTCGGTATTTGTCGAAACCATCTGCGGGAGATCGAGTCTGCGGCACATCGCGGAGCTCATCGGCATGCAGATAAGGCCCTTCGCGTACGTAGCCATGAAGTTCACGTTTTCAAGCGTGGCAAACTCGGCCGCGCAGATGCAGTCGCCCTCGTTCTCCCTGTCGGCGTCGTCGGTGACGAGAACGATCTCGCCGCAGCGGAGCGCCTCGAGACATTCTTCAACGGTATTAAAACTGGAATTCATTCTTGTATCGGATTCCATTTAAAAATCACGAACCGGGGTGGCAGGCCTTGCCGCCGGCCTTGCACATCGGGCACTCCGCGGCGGTCCACGTCTCAGGCGTCATCTGCATAAGAGAGAACATGGGGATGCGGCCAAACTTGACCTTTCCGGCGGAACGGTCGACAAGAAGAATGACGCCCGCGACCTTACCGCCCGCGGCCTTGACGAGATCGATCGTCTCCTGGACGCGGCCGCCCTTGGTTACGACGTCTTCGGCGACGACGTAACGCTCGCCCTTCTTGATCTGGAAGCGGCGCATGGCGAGAACGGTGTTGGGCTTGCCGGTCGCGTCTACGCCCTCACCCTGAACCTTCTCGGCGAAAATGCACTTTACGTTAAGTTCGCGCGCGACCTCATGACCGACAAGAATACCGCCCACGGCGGGAGAAATGACGCCGTCGATGCGCTTGCCGAGCTTGCCGCTCTTCACGGCCGCACGCGTAACCTCGCGGCAGAGCTTCTCGGCGACGCGCGGAAAACGCAGAACGTTCGCGCACTGGAAATAGCGGTTGGAATGAAGCTTCGAACGGAGTTCAAAATGGCCCTCGAGAAGAGCTCCCGTGTCCTTGAACGCCTTGAGTATCTGATTTTGTGTCATTTCGGTTTTCCTTTCAATCGATGAGTTTAAGCATTTCTTCTTTCGAAAAAGTTTTCGCGCCTTCCGGCTCCTCCGAGGGTGTCAGCTCGACCGGCTCGGGTGCGGCGAGCGTAGACGGAACAGAAGAAAGCTCGAGTTCCGGTCTGGAAATTTCTACTGGAGATTTCCGGCTTTCGATCCTGACGATCGTCTCCGATGGACGCTCCGGAATCGTGGAAATCGAAAGATCCGCCCGCAGATCGCGGACTCCCACCACGTCCGTAGAAATCGCAGAATGGATTTTTTTCATGACTTCGAGTTCCTGATCGCCCGTCAATTCGACATACGCGCAGCAAGGCAGGGAAAACTTGACGTCAGACTTCTTCATGCTCAGAACCTTGTAAGGGAACGCGAAAAAAAGAGCCGCGATCAAAACCGCAAGCGGTACGAGAGAGAGCATCTCGTATCTAAAGCGGCGTTGAGGTTTAATGCGGATTTTCGTCATTCCTGAACAGCGCCTTCCTTCCGCTCGGCTATCATAATGCGGCCTACTCCGCTCTTTCTGGCGATTCGCGTTATATACATTTGGTCTTCAAGCGTAACACGCCTATCGACAAGAAGAAAAAGCGTCGGGACTGACGATTCGGAATTGGCGTCCGCGGCGTCATTTAAAGACGGGACATACGACACGCGTTCGAAAAGTATGCGGGAAAACTTATCCATCTGGGAAGGATCGTTTAAAACGTATCTCGTATCGTCGAAGAAGACGAGCACACCCTCGTCGGTATGAGAGACGTACGCGACCGCGTGACACCGCGAAATATCTCCGACTCCGTCGGGCAGATCGATCAGCGTGCCCCTGTCGAGAAAAAACGTACCGTCTATCTTCGAAATGGTCAGAAACAGGATCAGCATCGTTATCCACGGCACGGCGGCGGAAAGAGCCCTGAGCCAGGTAGGCAGGCTCTTTCTACCCAGATTCTCCGGGCTTGTTCTCGACCATCCCCACTGTCTCATGCGCGGACTCCCTTTGAAAGCAGATAGCCTACGATCTCCGTCGCGGCCGCTTCGAGATCGGCGGTAAGACGGTCCATTCTCAGGCGGAGCATTGTGTACATCACGGCGACCGGTATGGCGACGCCTAAACCAATTATGGCGCTCACCATGGATTTAGAGGCCATCTGAACAAGTTCGGTGCGCTGAACTACCACACCGAGATCGACTACGGACACCGTCTGGACAAAACCGATAAGAGCCCCCATAAGACCGAGAAGAGGAGCTATCTGGCCGATCACGGAAAGTGACGTCAGACGTCTGTCGAGACGGGCCAGTTCGGCGCGGCCTCTGGCGTCTACAGCCTCCCTCAGAGACAAGGCGCTCCCCTTTCTGTGGCGTATGGCGACAGCGACGATGTTCGTCACCGGAACGGGAATATCTTCGCAGATGGCCAAAGCCTCGTCCTCGTTGCCGGAATCGAGCACGTTCATAACGCCTTTGAGAAAATCATGCCAATCGATCCGGGCGCGGCGCAATTCGATAAAGCGCTCGACGAAAACGAAAACGGCCGCGACCGCAAGCGCGATAAGGATCCAAAAAACCACGTTGGCGGCCATCGTCATCTGCATAATGCTGCCAAACATAAAAGCCATCAGAAACCGCCTTTCTTTTTAATGCGCTTAAGTCTGCGACGCGCCTCCTCGACCGAGGCCTTGACGTCGCTTCGTATGACCAGTCTTAAAATATTCTTCGCCTTTTCGTCCTGACCGCGACGTTCATACTCGTCGGAAAGTCTGAATGCGGCGCGAGCGAAATTGGACTTGACTTCATCGTCGAAAACCTCGCCTCTGGCCCTGGCGTCGCGATAGGCGCAAATAACCCCACCGTAATACTGATCGAGAGCCAGTTCAATGCGGTCGAGCTTTTCGAACGTCCTGGCCATCTTAAAGGCAAGATTGATTTTTTTGCCGGTTTCAAGCTTCTCGCCCATATACAAAGCCAGATAGACCTTGAGCGCCTCGTCGTAACGCACCGGATTGTCGGCTCCCATCACGAACAGCACGTCGGCTAAAAGCGTTCTCGCGCGAACACGTTCATCGGGAGTGATTTTCAAATCGTTCACGGCGTTGTTCAAAACGACTATGGCCTCGTCAAAGCGCGAGGATTCAACGAGCGCCTCGGCCTGAAGGATACATGCGGAAGGCCTTTCGGACGATTCGGGATAATCCTTGACCAGCTTCGTCGCCAGATCAATCGTTTTACGGGAATCGCCGCCGGCGAAAGCCGCGCGGGACGCCCAGAGAAGCGCATAAGGGGCCCCGGCCGACGAAGGCATCATGTTGGTCGCGTAACCGGAAAAAAGATCGCAGGACTCGGACCAGCGCCTTTCGTTGTAGAAGAACTTCGCCAGCCAAAGCGTCGCCTCGGCCTTTATCGTAGGATCTTCGCAATGTAAAGAAAGGTTCTGAGCCATAGAAGAGGCTTTGTCGTCCTTGCCCTGACCGTAGAAACAGAGCATTTCAAGATATTCCATGCGCGGCTTGCTCGCGGGATCCAACTTCGCGATTTCGGCAAACACGTCATACGCTTCGGCAAAACGGAAATCCCGGTAGAGGTCCCGGCCGCGGGATTCGAGATCCTTCAGATGTAGAATATGTATCAGTTTTTTACCAGCCGGAGTCTCGGGATAATTGTTTTTCACGACACGATACTTCGCCATCGCCTCTTCGCCGCGTCCGAGCAATGAAAGGATCTCCCCCTGCTTCAGAATCACCGTAGCCTTATCGTTATCTCCGGCGGCGCAATCCTCCGCGCGCGAAAACGACAGCAGCGCATCATCATATCTTTTAAGTTCCAGCAGCGCCCAGGCGCGTCCTTCGTGGACGACATAATTCCGCGCAGCTTCCGGCCACGCCTCGACGGCATTGTGAAAAGCTTTTTCGGCGGCCTCGTAACGACCGCTTTTGAGATGTTTGTCGGCAAGCGCGAGCAACGCCTCCATCGCCCCTTTTGTGCCGGGTGATTCGTTCACGAGAAAAACGATGAGTTTTCTGCCCTCCTCGAAAGATTCAGGATCGGCTATCAGAACCGTTCCCAGCTTCAATCCGACGCGACGCTTCAGCTCGACGTCCCTTTCGATTTTCGAATACGCGCTTTTAAGACTGTTCGTGTCTCCGAGATTCCACGCGGCCATCGCAAACGCCGTTTCGCCGGCGTTAGTGGATGAAACCGTCTCGCTCCAGAGAGCGACAGCCCTGCTGCGGTCTCCTGCAATGTTGTAAACTTCGGCGGAAACGACTTTTGAATCATCGTCGGCAGAGTAAAGAGCGAAATCCTCGACTATTTTTCTCGCTCCCGCCACATCACCGTCACGAAGAGACATTTGAACGCAAAGAGCGGCAAGTCTCTTAGCGAATGATTTGTCGGCGAATCTGAAATTTGAAAGAACATCGACGAGGCCCGAGGAACCGTTCAGCTTGGCCTCGGCCAGCGTACGGTAGAAAACAAACGGATCGGTAGCAGGAACGTTTCCCCACGAATCCAGCTGAGAGAGAATCTCCTTCCACTTGCCCTCGTGGGCGTAACTCTCGAGTATGATCACCTTGGCTTCGTCGCCCTCGGCGTTGGCGGCGCGGATTCTGGCGATTTCCCAAAGATTGTCGCGCAGAGCCTTTTTAGCCACGTCAAGATCAGACACGCCGGCGAACACGCCGGAAAACGTCAAAAGCGCCGGAATCATGAGATATAACGGCAGGACACGCATTTTATATCTCTCCTCCAACATATCCCATCTCGGAAAGTATCTTCTCGTTCTGCATCCACTTCGGTTCGACGCGGACCCAGAGTTTAAGAGAGACTTTGACGCCGAAAATTTCGGAAAGCTCGCGCTCGGACCGCTTGCGGACGTTTTTCAGCGTTTCAGCTCCGCGTCCGATAACAATCGGCTTCTGGGAATTGCGGTTGACGATGACATCGGCCTCGACGTCCCAGCGGCCGTCGCTCTCGACGATCTTCTTCACGGCGATACCGAGCTCATGGGGTATCTCCTGATGGAGACGCGCCAGAAACTTCTCTCGGATGACGTCGCTCATCGCGAGCTTTCGCGGATAGTCGGTTACGATGTCTTCTGGAAAAAGCTTCTCGCCTTCTTCGGCGAATTCGAAAAGCGTGTCTAAAACCCTGTTTGCGCCGCCCTCGGTGGTCGAGATCGCCTTCACCCAGACCGGCTCGGCGACGGCTCCGCTCTCATCGGGATATACCGCGGCGACATCGGCGAGGGCCTCGTCCCACGCCGACCTGAACGCCTCCTCGTAAAACGGATTGCGGTCGGCCTTATTGAGAATAAAAACGAGTTTCTCCGGCTTCTCTTTCGCGACTCGGCTCATCCAGCCGACATCTTCCATCTGAGGCTCTTCGGAAGCGTCGAAAACGACGGCGAGAATATCTGCGCCTGCTGCGCTGCGGCGCGCCATGCGGTTGAGGATTTTACCTAAATTTCCGACGGCTTTGTGAAGACCGGGTGTGTCGAGAAGAACGAGCTGCCCCCGTTCTTCGTCGACTATGCCGCGTATCGTGTTGCGTGTCGTCTGCTCGACGGGCGAGACGATCGAAACCTTCTCGCCCACCAAGCGGTTGACGAGCGTCGATTTACCGGCGTTCGTCCTGCCTACAACTCCGACTACGGCGACCTTAGGCATACGCGAATCCTGAAATCAGGGAACGGGGAACTTGGCAACGAGCTCCTTCGCTTCGCGTTTGACGCGCTCCTGAACGGAGGTGTCGGCGATATTGTCGAGAACGTCGGCGATCCATGTTCCGATCTTGATCATCTCGGCCTCCTTCATGCCGCGGGTCGTGACCGAAGCCGTGCCGACGCGGATGCCAGAAGTCTTGAAGGGAGACTCGGTATCGTAGGGAATCGTGTTCTTGTTGACGACGATGCCGGCGGCATCGAGAGCCGCGGCAGCCTCTTTACCGGTGATACCCTTCGTCTTCTTGACGTCGACGAGGAAGAGATGGTTGTCGGTGCCGCCCGAAACGATGCGGTAGCCGCGATCCTGAACGGTCTTGCACATGACCTGGCAGTTCTTGACGACCTGCTGGGCATAGCCCTTCTTCTCGGGGAGCATCCACTCGCGGAAGACGACGGCCTTGGCCGCGATGATGTTCTCGAGAGGACCGCCCTGCATACCCGGGAACACGGCGGAGTCGAGAGCCTTGGCCCACTGGTCCTTGCAAAGAACCATACCGCCGCGGGGACCGCCGAGAGTCTTATGGGTCGTCGTGGTGACGAAATCGGCGTACGGAACGGGCGAGGGATGGGCGCCGCCCGCGACGAGACCAGCGATATGGGCCATGTCGACGAGCATGATGCAGCCTGCCTTGTCGCAGATTTCGCGGATGCGCTTGAAATCGATCGTGCGCGGATAGGCCGATGCGCCCGTAAGAAGGATCTTGGGCTTCACTTCCATCGCGAGCTTCTCGATCTGATCGTAGTCGAGCGTCTCGGTCTCGGGATTAACCGTATAAGGGACGATGTTGTAGATCTTGCCGGAGAAGTTGACGGGCGATCCGTGCGAAAGGTGACCGCCCTGATCGAGCGACATCGAAAGGATCGTGTCGCCGGGCTTGATCGTCGCGAAATAAACGGCCATGTTGGCAGCCGAGCCGCAGTGGGGCTGGACGTTGGCGTGATCGGCGCCGAAAAGTTCGCACGCGCGCTTGCGGGCGAGCTCCTCGGCCGCGTCGACGGGAAGACATCCCGAATACCAGCGCTTGCCCGGATAGCCCTCAGCGTACTTGTTCATAAGAACCGAGCCGGTCGCCTCGCGGCAGGCGCGGGAAGAAGTGTTCTCGGAAGCGATGAGATTGATTTCGGTATCCTCCTGGATCGTCTGAGCCTCAATCGCGGCGAAAACCTCGGGGTCATCGCGCATAAGGCCAGAGGCGTCGGAGAAGCGCTGGGCGCGCTCAAGCTTCCAGCGGCGACGGGCATGACGCTCGTCCTCGTCGACGGGAGTGGCGAGAAACGCCTTGGCGATTTCAACGGCGTATTCGACGGAAACCGTATCAGCGCCGAGACAGAGAACGTTGGCGCCGTTATGCTGACGCGTGAGAGTCGCGGCTTCGGTCGTAGAGCAGAGAGCCGCGCGGACGTTCTGGAAGCGGTTGGCGCACATCGACATGCCGATACCGCTGCGGCAGATGAGAATACCGAACTCGGCAGCCCCGGAAGAGACCTTCATCGCGACCTTCACGGCGTAGTCGGAATAGTCACAGCTCGTCTTGTCGGACGGCCCTAAATCTTCAACTTCGGCAATATTAGCCAAGGCGTTAACCAATGCGGATTTAAGTTCTACTCCGCCATGATCGGAAGCAATTGCAAGTTTCATATAATCTCCTTAAGAAAATTTGTAATATTATACCAAATTACGGCAATAGTTCAATCCCGTCGCCGTCCGAAATCACTTTCCGACGATTTCTTTGAAATAAGGTACGACCGCTTCACGCCACACGCCGTAACCCTGATGGTTGGTATGAAGTCTGTCGTTCATAAATTTCTTCGTATCGCCCTTCGCATCTACCAGTTTGTCGTTGAAATCGACCCAGATGACCTTCTCTGCGTCAGCAAATGTCTTGATGATGCTATTGACGGCTTCGTTCCGTTTGCGCGCCGGGTCATTGGCACTGGCCCCGCGCGGAAAAATCGGCAGGAGCATAATCTTAGACTCGGGATGCTTCTCCTTGATCGTCGCGATAATGCGCCTAATGCCCTCGGCGATATCTTTAGGCTTGTCGCCGTTGTTGTTGGTGCCGATCATGAGCATGAAGAGTTTCGCCTTGTAGCCCTCGAGCTCGCCGTTCTTCATACGCCACAAGACATGCTGGGTACGGTCGCCGCCATAACCGAGATTAAGAATCTTATAACGCTTTTTCAATTCCGCGAAATGCTTCACACCCTCACCGCCTTTGCGCTCCCAGCGGTGCGTGATTGAATCGCCCACGAAAACGATATCGTATTCCTTCGGCCCTGAAAGAATCTCATCGCGCTTCTCAAGAGTACGCTTATACCACCAATTTGAATCTTTAAAGTAAGAAATCGGTCTCATCGCGGCCGGCTCACGTTTACCCTTTACGGCAGAAACCCTGCCCTTGATCGGTTTATCCAACGGAGTTTTCAAAGCCTCGTCGATAATCGGCACAAGCATGCTCTCGATAACTTCATACCCTTTGGCGCTCGGATGAAGACGGTCGTGGAAATATTTTTTGCTATCGCCCTTCTCATCTACGAGAGCATCGTTGAAATCGCACCATACGACAGTCCTTCCGTCACAGAATTCTCTAATGGCGCCGTTAACGACCTCGTTTCTTCTGCGGTTAGGATCTTTATCCGATTCGCCGCGCGGGAAAATTGCCGTTAAGAGTATTCTGGCTTTAGGCTGCTTGGCCCTTACCGTATGAATGATCTTCCTGATTCCGTGAACGGTGTCGATCGGAGGCTCTTTTTCGAAACTGTGATGCCCGGCGTTATTTGTGCCGATGAGAATCACAACGACTTTCGCCTCGTAGCCGTCGAGCTCGCCACCCTCGGTTATGCGCCATAAAACATGCTCGGTACGGTCGGCGGAAACTCCGAGGTTGAGAGCCTTGCGCGGACCATCGCCGAAATGCTTCTTCCACGACTCAGTTTTCTCCCAGAAATGGGTAATGGAGTCTCCGATGAAAACGACTTCGCCCGCGCCTTTGGCGATTCTCTCTTTGAAAAGATTATGACGCTTCATCTGCCAGGAATTCGGCTTATTACCCCAGTTGTCGGGCGTAACGGCGCGAACATCGGCGAAAGCCGTCGATGCCGCTATCAATGGCAAAATTAAAAAAAGCGATTTACAGTAATTTTTCATTTTCAATCTCCTTTATTTAAATATTTTAAGATCAGTCTTTTATCGTCAGCGCGGGATTGCCGAATACGGTAACACCGGCGGGAACATCTGTAAAAACGGCTGAAAGCGCGCCGACGACCGACCATGCGCCGATCTTTCTGCGAGGCGTGACGACGGAACCGGGATAGACGACAGAACCATCTTCCATCACAACCGCGCCGCCTATCGCGCATTGGGCGTAAACATGGGTGAAATCGCCGAGAATACTGTCGTGGCCTACGGACGAATTATGAAAAACGCATGAATGACAACCGACTTTGACATCGGCGGTAAGAGTCGTGTTAGGCGCGAGGAAGGAGCCTTCGCCTATTTCAACATTAGGCCCGACAATCGCCGTGCGGTGAACTACGGAAATAAAGCGTCCCCCGCGCGCTTCAATCGCTTGAACACACTTTTTACGCGTCGAAACTGACCCGAGCGCCGTAATAAAAACGTCGTTCTCTTTTATCTCATAATCCTTCAGCGATCCTAAAATAGGCGGATAGGATTCAAAACGATCTAAGGCGTTAGGATTATCATCAAGAAATCCAGCTACCGTAAACTCCGTTCCGAATCCAACCGCTTCTAAAGCGGCGGCGAACATTTCGCGCCCAAAACCGCCCGCACCGATTATGACGAGATTCTTCATGCGAGAACCTTCTCCATCAACGCATTAACATCGCTAAATGAATCTAGCTCCTTTAAAGGAATATCTAGCCCATAATGCTGCATGATCGTAACTTTAAGCGCGAAGCAAGTGAGCGACCCCCAAAGCGGAGTCAGCCGGTAGTCGTCTTGAGGGGTGATTGAATCAACCTCCAAAACGTCCGCCAATCGGGTTAAAAATTCGTTTTGCTTTTCGTCCATATCAATTAAACCGAAATCATCCTGTCAAAACTCTTTTTACCCTTCTCATCTATCTGAACAATCTTAAGTTTACGATTGTAGAAAAAGCATTTGGTAAGGTACGCATCGTTCGGATCAGGACCACCGCCTGTAATAAGGTGGTAAGGTCTTTCAGGAATCGGCAGATACCATTCGGCGAAGTGAATATGCGCCGACATACCGAGCGAAACGTTCGCGCCCTGAAGGATCTTATCCATATCGGTCAAGCGCGGCAGTTTATGCTTCCAGCCGCCCTTGGAATCGGTTGGTCTAAGAGGGAACGGGATATGGCGAAAAACGACGCGCGCCTGAGCCTTTTTCCAGGCGGGTGACGCGACCTCGCGCTCAAGCCACTTATTCTGAGTCTCGAGATATCTATCAAACGCTACGAGACCTGAATATTGGCCATTCCTATCGGGCTTATCTTCGCCGGAGTCAAGAAACGCGAAGCGAACTCCGCCTAAAGTCGCCGCGCCATAATAGCGACCGTCTTTAAGCGCGAGATAATCGCGCAAATTACGCGCGAAGCATCCGCGGGTTTCATGATTGCCGCGCAAATACCAAACCGGCAAATGCGCCTCCTGGGCGACCCACGAAAACGGCTTATTTATACACCCGAGAACTCCGTTTTCGCTCTCGACGTAATTCATGATGTCGCCGTTCATACAGCAGAAGCCGTTAAGATCCTTCATGTGAGGAATAAAACGCTTAACAATTGATGTTCTTTCATGAACGTCATTGAGCATACCCCACGAAACAACACCATTCTTAGGTAGAAGCTCCTGAATCTCGCCGTAGAGAGTTTCTTCAGGAGCGGAATATTTTACACCATAAGGACCGAACTTCTCGAACGGGCGAGAATGAACACGATAAAGAAGAGGCTTTTTAGGATCAATACCGACAATTGTCGCGCGATGTACGAAGAAGTTAGCGTCTAATAAACCGTCAGTCTCATCCCAAGCGCGCTGCTCCGCAGAACTCATACGATCTTGACGCCATGTTACATAGCCGGTCGTCTTCTCGCTCGTCATCCAAGTAATACATACTGAATCTTCGTCAAAAAGCTGAACGTAAGGCTTAACTCTGAAAAGCGCGGAACCCGCAGCAGGCTTGGTCGCCTCGCTCTTAGGAGCTCCGAAAGCCGAAACGATCGGCGTTGCGGCCGCAGCCATTGTGGAAAGCTTTAAA